>JAEUNS010000059.1 GCA_016790005.1 Zoogloeaceae bacterium | reverse complement strand
GCGGCCTACCTGCATCTGAATGAGAAAAAGCTCTACGAGCTCGCCAGGCGCTGCGAGATACCGGCGGCACGGGTGGGCGGCAAATGGCTCTTTCCACGTGCGCTGATCGACCAGTGGTTGCTCGAGCAGGCACATGGTGGCGCACTCACTGACCGGTTGTTGATCGCCGGCAGCCATGACCCGCTGCTCGCAAGCGCCATTCAGGCACTGGCCCATGATCTGGGGGCCGACGCATTCGTCGCCTATAGCCCAACCGACACCTGCCACGGGCTCGCGCTGCTGGCACGCGGTCGCGCCAACATCAGCCTGCTCGGCTGGGGCAGCGCCCAGGCCAGTGCAGCCCAGCATGCGGCTCTGTTACGCCAGTACCCGCACCCGGAAGAGTGGGCATCCATTCGCATGGGCCTGCGCGAACAGGGCGTGTTGTTGCGCCCAGGGCTGGGTATTCGCCAGCTCGACACGCTGGCGGGTTTCGATGTGCGCTGGGCGATGCGGCCGACCGGATCGAGCAGCGGTCACTTTCTGGCGAGCATGCTCAGGGCCGGCGGCTTCGGCCCACAGGACTGCTCCATCGCCTGCGAAGCGCTCGACGGCCATCACGCAGCCAGCCTGCTCGTGCGCAACGAGGCCGATTGCGCGCCCGGGCCACGGGCGCTCGCGAGCAGCTATGGGCTGGATTTTCTATCGCTCGGCTGGGAGGCGCTCGACCTGGTGATGCCACGCAGCATGTTCTTCCGGCATCTGTTCCAGCAGCTCATCGCACGCCTGCATGGTCAGGCCGTGCATGATCTGGCAAACCGCCTCGGTGGCTACGATCTGAGCGCACTCGGCCGAATTCAGCCACACTCATAAAGAAGTCGTCAGTTGCGGCAGCGAATCCGCAAAGCAGTGCGCGATGACGAAATCGGCCACCGCCGCCGGGTCGTTGATATCGAGTTGCGGCAGCGCGGTGGCGAGCGGCACATCGGTGGCAACCGCGACGATCCAGGCATCATCGGGAGACAGCATCGGCTCGCGCACTGCGAGTCGGCGCACCTCCATCTTTGGAATCGCGGCACGCTTGAAACCCTCGATCAGCACCAGATCGCAATCCGACAGCTTGGGCAGCAACTCATCCAACGAGGGCTCATCGGTACCGCGCAATTCGTGCGTCAGCGACCAACGCCGACCGGAGCTGATCAGCACCTCGCGGCAACCCGCCTCACGATGGCGCCATGAGTCCTTGCCGGGGTGATCGATGTCGAAACTGTGATGCGCATGTTTGACCAGTGACACCGCAAGCCCGCGCGCGCTCAACACCTTGACGACCTGCTCGACCAGGGTGGTCTTGCCGCTGCCGGACCAGCCGGCGAATCCGAATACTTTCATGCCTGCCATCCTGCAATTGCACTCAACAGCTTGCCTCGTTCCAATCGGCGCACTTGCGCTCCAGGGTCTTGCGCGAGACCCCCAGACGACGCGCCGCCTCGGTCTTGTTGCCCGCACAGGCCGTCAGCACAGCGAGGATGTGGCGCCTCTCAAGCGCTTCGAGCGAAAGGTCGAGGCTCTCCGCGGCCGGCATGTGATCGACTGGCTTTGGCAGCGAATCGGCCGCAAAGGCGCCCAGAATCAGTGATCGCTCGACGAAATTGCGCAGCTCCCTGACATTGCCGGGCCAGTCATAGGCGGCAAGTTGCTGCAGCATTGCCCGGTTCGGAAGCGGCAAGGGCGCCACGCCCAGACGCGCCGACAACTGCGGCAGAAAGTGATTCATCAGCTCGCCCAGATCTTCGGCGCGCTCGCGCAGCGGAGCAATGTGCACATCCACCACGGCAAGGCGAAAGTAGAGATCCTGACGAAAACGCCCGGCCCGCACTTCGGCCGCGAGATCGCGATTCGAGGCTGCGACGATGCGCACATCGACCGGCACCTCGCGCTCCGAGCCCACCGGGCGCAGCTTGCGCTCCTCGATCACCCGCAGCAACCGGGTCTGCATCGCGAGTGGCAATTCGCTGATCTCATCCAGAAACAGGGTGCCGCCATGGGCATAGTAAAAAAGCCCATTGCGCGCCTCGGATGCACCGGTGAACGCCCCCCTCACATGCCCGAACAACTCGCTCTCGATCAGCTCGGATGCGATCGCTGCGCAGTTGATCGGCACAAAAGCGCGCTCGGCACGCGGACTCATGCGGTGGAGCGCGCGTGCGGCCACCTCCTTGCCGGTGCCGGACTCACCTTGCAGCAGCACCGTGCTGGGCATTTGCGCGACCCGGTGGAGCAGCTGACGCAACTGCTGCATCGGTGGTGACTGCCCGATCAGCCCGTCGATGCTCGGCCCATGCGCAGACAGCTCGCGCCGCAACACGAAGTTCTCGCGCACCAGTCGGGTACGCTGAAAGCAGTTCTTGATCGCGTTCAGGATCTGGTCGAGCCGGAAGGGTTTGAGGATGAAGTCGGATGCTCCGGCCCGTAGCGCATTGATCGCGCTGTCGAGATCGGCAAACGCGGTAATCAGGATCACATCGCCGGCGAAGCCGTGTTCGCGCAACTCATGCAGCCAGACCATGCCCGACTTGCCCGGCAACGCGATGTCTAGTATGAGCAGATCGAAATGCAGCCGCTCCATCAGCCTCACCGCATGCTCGACATCGGGCGCGACCTCGACGAGACCACAACGTGACTTCAGCGCGCGCTCTAGGAAGCTGCGCATGCCTTCCTCGTCGTCGACCACCAGTATCGAATGGTCTGGCCAGCTCAGCTCACCGCTGCGGGCCGCGTCATCCTGATGCACAAGCGTGTCACGCTGCATGTAGCTGTTCTCCGATACTCGTCATGCCCAGGCAGGCACGGCCCGTGATGGTCGCGCATGATAACCGACCGGATCGCACATACAGCCGACGCCGGCACGACGTCGCTGCAACCAGGGTTTTCATTGCTGCCACCTGCGCATGAAACCCTGCGCCTCCGGGGTGGCGTCGAAGACCGCGTCGCGACGCAGCCGGATCTCGAACTGCGCCCCCTCTCCGGGTGTGCTGGTCACACCGATACGGCCACCGTAGCGCTCGATGATCGTATAGCTGATCGACAGCCCCAGCCCGGTTCCGCTTTCCTTCTTGGTCGTGAAGAAGGGGTCGAAGATCGTAGCCAGATTCTCGGGCGCGATGCCATGTCCGGTGTCTACGACCCGCAGCACCGCACCCTGAACCCCGCCGTGCTCATCCAGCCAGTCTTCGCTGGCAAGCGTGAGCCGACCACCATCCGGCATCGCCTGGAGCGCGTTGAGGATCAGATTGATCAACACCTGCTGAAGTTCGCTGCGATTGATCTCGACCGGCGTGCGCGCCATGAAGCGGGTCTCGACTACCACGTCGCGCTTCTCGAGGCTGTGGCTGGACAGCAGCAGACAGTCGCTGACGACTTCATTGACGTTGACCGCTTCGGTATAACCCGCGAAATCGCCCGGTCGCGCGAACTGCAAGAGCTTGGTGACGATCTGGCGGATCCGGTCGGCCTGCTCCTGGATCAGCCTGATCTCCTCATCGACCGGCCTGGCTGCCGGCCCGAGCACATCGCGCAGAACGTCGAGATTGCCCTGGATGACCGCCACCGGGTTATTCACCTCGTGCGCAACCCCGGCGGTCAGCTCGCCGATCGCAGCGAGCTTTTCGCTCATCGCGAGCTGGCGCTGGGCGCGGCGCAGGCTCTCGTTGGTTTCGTGCAGTTCGCGGGTGCGTTCGGCCACCTTGTGGTCGAGTTCGGTCGCCCAGCGCTGCAGCTCATACTGCTTGGCGGACAAGTTGTCCAGCAGGTGATCGAACTCGCAAGCCAGGCGCCCGAGCTCGTCGCGACTGCTAACCGGCCCCACCCGGGCGCCAGCCTCGCCCTTCTCGATCGCCTGCATCACCCGGTTCATGCGCTCGATCGGCTCGAAGATGCTGCGCGCCCAGCGCAGACACAGGGCGCTGCCAAGCGCGCTGATCAGCACGAAAACCGCAAACAGTGCCGCCATCGCGGCATGAAACGCAGCCCGCAAGGGCGCTTCGAGAAAACCCACGTACAACATGCCGATGCGTTCGCCCCGGCCATCGACCACGGGTTCGTAACCTGACACATAGTCGTCGTTCACGACGAAGGCCGTCCCCAGCCAGATGTCACCACGCCCCAGCACCTGCTCCTTGACGGCACTCGAAACACGGGTGCCCAGCGCACGCTCCCCCTCGAACAAGCGCACATTGGTCGCGATCCGGGTGTCGCCCAGAAACAGCGTGGCGGTGCCGCGACTGTTCAGCGGTAGCGAGCCATCCCGATAAACGATCGCGTTGATCCGGTCGACCAGATCGAGGTTGCCATTCAGCAGCACGCCCGCTTCGAGCACCCCGACCTGGATTCCACGCGCGTCGAACACCGGCGCAGCGGTCTGGATCAGCATACCGCGGTCTTCGGCAAGCCGTGTATCGGGCGCCGCGCCTTGAGTAGGCACCAGCGGCTGACGGGCGCGGGTGCGCAATTCGGGCTTGATCGCTGCAAGTGACTCGGGTGAGAAACGCTCGATCGTGGTGCGGGGCGACCCGGCAATCGCTGCCGACACCACGGGCCAGTCTTGGCGGGCTCCGACCGGAACCGCGGTATCCGACGCCGAACCGGCGATCGCCTGGCCGTGCACATCCAGAAACAGCAGGTAATCGAGCCCGTGGCGACGCGCCAGATCTTCGAGCATCACCGCAAAAGCCGCATCATGCCTGGCTTCGAGGCTCACCACCAACTGACTCGAGTCCGCGATCGCCTGAACATCACGCCCTACGCCGCTACGAACCCGCTCGAAGTATTCATGCGCGGTTACGAGGTCGGAGCTGACCTTGAAGGTGACCAAGCGCTCATAGGCCTGGTTGCCCCAGGTCCACACCAACCCCAGCAGCGCCGGCACCCCGATCAGCAGGGGCGCGAGCACCAGCGCGAGCAGCTTGAGGCGGACAGATCTGCGCAGCCGGGCGAGGAGCCCGCCCGGCACCGTCATGAGGCCATCAACGGACCATCGCGCGCAGGCGCGCGATGCGCTCCTGCGTGGCGGGATGGGTCGAGAACAGCCCGCGCAGGCCGCCGCCCGACAGCGGATTCATGATCATCATCTGCGCCGTCTCGGGGTGCTGCTCTGCGGTACCCATCGGAATACCACGCGCATAGGACTCGATCTTCGCGAGTGCGCTTGCGAGCGCCTCGGGATCGCCCGAGATCTCGGCACCGCCGCGATCGGCACCGAACTCGCGGGTGCGCGAGATGGCCATCTGGATGACCATCGCGGCGAGCGGCGCGAGAATCATCACGAGAATCTGCAGAATCGGATTGGGGCGCTCATCGCCGCGGCCGCCGAAGAACATGCCAAACTGCGCCAGCATCGAGATTGCGCCTGCAATCGTTGCCGAAATCGTCGAGATCAGGATGTCGCGGTTCTTGACGTGGGCGAGCTCATGCGCCATCACCCCGCGCAGCTCGCGCTCGGACAGCAGCCGCACGATGCCGGTGGTGGCCGCCACGGCGGCGTTGTCGGGGTTGCGGCCGGTCGCGAATGCGTTCGGCTGCGCCTCGTCGATCAGATACACCTTGGGCATCGGCAGGTCGCCACGCTGCGCAAGCTCGCGCACCATGTTGTACAGATAGGGCGAGCTGGTTTCGTCCACCTGGCGCGCCTTGTACATCTTGAGCACCATCTTGTCGGAGAACCAGTAGGCCCAGACGTTCATCGCGCCGCCGAACACCAGCGCCATCAACATGCCCTCGCGCCCACCGAGCATCGCGCCCACCGCGCCGAACAGGGCGACGATACCGGCCATCAGTATCGAAGTCTTCATCCAGTTGCCAAACATTGCCTTGTCTTCCCGTTCAAGTTGGAGATGCCCCCAAGATGAGGACAAATGTTCGCAAATTCAAGCGCTTCACATGCATCGAAACAACTGACGACACTTATTCGGGCAGCGCGAAACGGCTACCCTCGAGCACTTCGAAACCACGCAGGAACTCACCGACCGGTAGCCGTCGGCTACCCGGGCGCTGCAGCTCGACAAGCTTCAACGCCCCTTCACCGCAGGCAACCACCACACCCGTGCCATCTGCGCCGATCACCTGCCCGGGGTTGCCACTACCCGCGACGGGTTCGCACCGCCACACCTTGACCGGCACCTGTCGGAGTATTCCGAATGCCCCGGGGAAGGGGTTGAACGCCCTCACCATACGATCGATCGCTTCGGCCGGCCGGCGCCAGTCGATCGCCGCCTCGGCCTTGCCGATCTTGGTCGCATAGCTCACGCCCTGTTCCGGCTGCGCAATGGCGCTGAGGGTGCCACCGGGGAGTTGATCGAGCACGGTCACGATCAGTTCGGCACCCAGGGCCGCCAGCCGATCATGCAGCGAGCCAGTGGTGTCGGACGCGAGGATCGGGACTGCCCGCCGCAACAGCATCGCACCGGTGTCAAGACCCTCGTCCATCTGCATGATCGTGATGCCGGTTTCGCTGTCGCCGGCCTCGATCGCCCGATGGATGGGCGCGGCCCCCCGCCATCGCGGCAGCAGCGAGGCATGGATGTTGATGCAGCCAAGTCGCGGCAAAGCGAGCACCGCAGGCGGGAGGATCAGCCCGTAGGCCGCCACCACCAGCACATCCGGCCTACTCGCCTCGAGCGCCGCGCGTTGCTCGACGCTGCGCAACCGCTCGGGCTGGTCGACCGTGAGTGCATGCTGCAGCGCAAGTGCCTTGACCGGGCCGGGCGTGAGCTTCATGCCGCGCCCGGCCGGGCGGTCGGGTTGGGTCAGCACCAGCGGCACCTCGAAGCCGGCGGCAATGATGACCGCCAGCGCAGTGGCGGCGAACTCGGGCGTACCCGCAAATGCCACCCGCAGGCTGCGAGCGCTCACGCCGTGATCCGCGCTTTCTTGGCCAACCGGGTCTTGATCCGGCCAAGCTTGAGCTGCGACAGGTACTCGATGAACACCTTGCCGTCGAGATGGTCGATTTCGTGCTGGATGCAAACCGCCAGCAGGCCATCGGCCTCGAGCTCGAACGCCTCGCCGCGCTCGTTCATGGCCCGCACCGTCACGTTCTCGGCGCGGACTACCGTTTCATAGACACCTGGCACCGACAGGCAGCCTTCCTCGCAGCTTTGCTCACCGCTCCTGACAATGATCTCGGGATTGACGAATACCCGCAGATCGCTCCTGTCTTCGGAAATATCGATGATGACAACCCGCTTATGGACGTTCACCTGGGTTGCGGCGAGGCCGATGCCGGGTGCCTCGTACATGGTCTCGGCCATGTCGGCCACCAGTTGCCGCAATTCGGCATCGAACAGCGAAACCGGGGTAGCGCGGGTATGCAGGCGGGGATCGGGGTAACGTAGAATCGGTAGTAGGGCCATATGAATGCTTGCCGGGTTAAGTCATTACGTGCAGAATTTCAAGTGCTTTGGCATGTTAGCGGACATCCTATACACTACATGCGCTCGGATTCGCTTTTTTGGACCTGCAACCGGCACGAGCGTTCCGGATTCAGGATGGTAGAGCTGCTCCCATCGGAAGCGTGCAATGACCCGCATTATATTCCCTCTCATCCTCACCGTAGCAGCACTGGTGAGTGGTCCCGCAGCAGCTCAGGCGATCGAGATCGCGGAAGACGCACCGGATGTCCATGTCGTCGTCCCGGGTGACACCCTGTGGGGCATATCTGGGCGGTTTTTGCGTGATCCATGGCGCTGGCCGGAAGTCTGGCGGTTCAACAGCGAACAGATCAACAATCCTCACCTCATATTCCCCGGCCAGGTCATCATGCTCGACCGCAGCGGCCCGTATCTGACCATGGGACAACGCCTCACCAGCGATCAGCGTCTGTCGCCACGAGTGATCAACGAGCCACTCGAGACGGCGATACCGAGCATACCGGTGCATCTGATTGCACCCTTCCTCACCCGTCCCCTGGTCGTGGACGACGGCAACATGGCCGACGCCGGCACGATCATCGCAACCGAGACCAGCCGCGTCATCATGGGCAGCGGCGATACCATTTTTGCCAAGGATGTCGTTCCGGGCGATACCGACTGGCAGGTGGTTCGCCCTGCACGTCCGCTGGTCGATCCACTCACCCGCGAAACACTGGGCTATGAGGCGGTATTCCTTGGCAATGCTCGGGTCACCGAGTACGGTACGCCCGCCACACTCAAGATTTCAGGCGCCGTCGAGGAGATCGGAACTGGCGATCTGCTGGTCCAGATGGAACTGCCAAGTGTGTTCTCTTATGTTCCACATCCTGCCCCGACCGATCTCGAAGGGCGGGTGATCGACCTGCCACGCGGCGTGGTGGAAACCGGCCGACACAACGTAATCACATTCAACGTCGGCGAATTCGACGGCATCGAAGAAGGTCATGTTGTTGCGCTTTATCGCAACCGTGGCACGGTCGTCCATAGGGACCCCGGCCAGCGGCGTGGCGAGACCTTCGTGCTGCCCGAGCACCGCTACGGGCTGGCCTTCGTGTTCCGGGTGTTCAACCGCGTCTCCTACGCGCTAGTGATGGACTCGGACGGCCCAGTAACCGTCGGCGATTCAGTCCGCACACCCTAAGCCACCCGCCAAGGGCATGACTGAAGGACTCGCGGGCTGGCTGCGCCTCGGCCTTGCCAAAGGCGTCGGGCCTGCGAGTCAGCGCACCCTGCTGGCCGCTTTCGGGCTACCGGAGCAGATATTCGCCACGGACCGCACGGCGATCGTGTCGGTCGTGGGCCCGGCGGTCGCAGACCAGCTTCTGGCCGAACCCGATCAGACCATGGTCGCCAAAACCCTGGCCTGGGCGCAAACCCCTGGCAATCATGTGCTCACGCTCGCCGACCCGAGCTACCCCCAGGCTTTGCTGCAAATCTCCGACCCACCGGTATTGCTGTTCGCCACCGGGGATCCCGATGTGCTTCAGCAGCCCGCCCTGGCAATCGTCGGTGCGCGCTCGGCGACCCCTCAGGGCCTCGCCAATGCCGAGGCGTTTGCCCGCAGCCTTGGCGAGGCCGGGCTGACGATCGTCAGCGGGCTCGCATTGGGCATCGACACTGCAGCGCATCAGGGCGCCCTGGCCGGCGGGGCGCCCACCATTGCCGTCATCGGCACCGGCGCAGACAGGGTGTATCCGGCGCGCAATCGCGAACTGGCCCATGCGATCGCAGGCCAGGGCGTGATTCTGAGCGAGTTTCCGCTCGGAACGGCGCCGCTGCCGCAAAATTTTCCCAAGCGCAATCGCCTTATCGCAGGGCTCTCGCGGGGAGTGCTGATCGTCGAAGCCGCGCTCGGGAGCGGATCCCTGATCACCGCCCGGCTCGCAAGCGAATGTGGTCGTGAAGTTTTCGCGATCCCGGGTTCGATCCACTCGCCACTTTCACGCGGCTGCCACCGCCTGATCCGCGACGGTGCAAAGCTGGTCGAAACCGCCGAGGACGTGCTCGAGGAGCTCGCCGGGTTGCCTGCCCCGGAGCCTCGTCCACCGACCTCGCCGCGTCCGCGCCAAGCCGAAAAGGGCTCCGCCAACACGCCGCGCCAAACCCCGCCCGGCGCAGCGGTACTCGATGACGATGCCGCCCGGCTGCTCGCGTCGATCGGCCATGACCCTGTCGATATTGACACGATTGCAACACGGTCCGGGTTGACGCTCGCTGCGCTCTACGCCATTCTGCTGCCATTGGAGCTCGACGGTCACGTCGCGCGTCTTCCGGGCGGACGTTTCCAACGCCTTTGATTACCGGGTTGATGCCATGTTTGACATTTTTGTGTTCCTGTTCGAGAACTACGTCCACGCGGGCGCCTGCCCCGGATCGGATCAGCTCGCGCGCAAATTGTCTGCCGCGGGTTTCGAGGATGAAGACATATCCGAAGCGCTCGAGTGGCTGAACGGCCTGCGCGAGACCGCCAGCGCTGCGCTGGTCGTCGCGGCCCCCAGCCACGATTCGATTCGTGTCTATGCGCCCGAAGAGGAAGCGCGCATCAACACCGAATGCCGCGGGTTTCTGTTTTTTCTCGAGAATGCCGGTGCGCTCGAAGCACCCACGCGTGAATTGATCATCGAGCGCGCGCTGGCGCTCTCGAGCTTCAACCTCAACCTTCACAGACTCAAGGTCATTGTGCTGATGGTTCTGTGGCAGCAGGATCGGGCACTCGACACCCTGATTCTGGACGAACTGCTGGCGGACGAGGACGACGAGGACTACACCGCCTCTCAATAGACAGACGCCATTCGATTGCTTGCGCGCAGGCCTCGAGCCTGCTTATCATGCGGCGCACCCCAACAACACAGCAAGGGAGCATCAAAGCCCCCAAGGTAGCCCCACAGGCATGAGCAAGCAACTTATCATCGCGGAAAAACCATCGGTCGCGCAGGACATCGCGCGCGCACTGGGCGGCTTCACCAAGGAAAAAGACTACTTCGAGTCCGAGCACTACGTGCTTTCATCGGCGGTAGGCCATCTGCTCGAACTTGCAGTGCCTGAAGAATACGAGGTCAAGCGCGGCAAATGGACCTTCGCCCAGCTGCCGGTGATCCCGCCCGAGTTTGCGCTCCGGCCGATAGAGAAGACCGAAGACCGCCTCAAGTTGCTGGTGAGGCTGATCAAGCGCAAGGATGTCGTTGGCCTGATCAACGCCTGTGACGCGGGCCGCGAGGGCGAGTTGATCTTCAACTTCATCGCCGAGCATGCCAAGACCAACAAGCCGATCCAGCGGCTGTGGCTGCAGTCGATGACCGCCTCGGCGATCCGCGACGGTTTCGCTCAACTGCGTTCCGCGGCCGATGTGGAAGGCCTGCGCTCTGCGGCGGTATGTCGGGCCGAGAGCGACTGGCTGGTCGGCATCAACGGCACCCGCGCCATGACGGCGTTCAACTCCAAGACCGGTGGATTTCACCTGACCACGGTCGGACGGGTGCAGACACCAACGCTGGCGATTCTGGTCGAACGCGAAGAGCGCATCCGCAAGTTCAAGCCGCGCGACTACTGGGAGCTCGAGGCCAGCTTCGCGTGCGCGGCCGGGCATTATCCCGGACGCTGGTTCGACGAAGCGTTCAAGAAGCGCGACGGCGACGAACATGCCACAGCCTTCCGCCTGTGGGACAAGTCCCGGGCCGCGGCGATCCGCGACAAATGCGCGGGCAAGCCGGGTACGGTCGAAGAGGAATCAAAACCCTCCACCCAGTTGTCGCCGCTGCTGTTCGACCTTACCAGCCTGCAACGCGAGGCCAACGGCCGCTTCGGTTTCTCGGCGCGTGCGACACTACAGGTCGCGCAGGCGCTCTATGAGCGGCACAAGGTGTTGACCTATCCGCGAACCGACGCACGCGCACTGCCCGAGGACTACCTCGGCACCGTAAGCCAGGTGATGCGCGACCTACCCGACGCCTACGCACCTTTCGCGAACGAGATCGCCAAGCACGGCTGGGTAAAGCCGAACAAGCGGATCTTCAACAACGCCAAGATTTCCGACCACTTCGCGATCATCCCCACCGGCACGGTGCCCAAGAGCCTGTCCGAGCCGGAGCAGAAGATCTACGATCTGGTCACCCGGCGCTTTCTGGCGGTGTTCTACCCCGCAGCCGAGTATCGCATCACCACCCGCATCACCCGCGTCGAGGGCGAGGCGTTCAAGACCGAAGGCAAGGTGCTGGTGAACCCGGGCTGGCTGGCAGTTTACGGCAAGGAGGCCGCGCGCAGCGATGACGACAAGGAAGAGGGTGGCAACAACGCCCAACTGGTCGCGGTGGCCGCGAACGAGACGGTGCGCGCCGACGAGGTGCTGCTGAAATCTCTCGCCACCAAACCACCGGCCCGATTCAACGAAGCCACCCTGCTGTCGGCGATGGAAGGTGCCGGCAAGATGGTCGATGACGAGGAACTGCGGGCGGCGATGGGCGAGCGCGGCCTGGGCACCCCGGCGACCCGCGCCCAGACCATCGAAGGGCTGATTCTCGAACAATATGTGCACCGCGAGGGGCGCGAACTGATCCCCAGCGCAAAGGCCTTCTCGCTTATCACACTCCTCAAGGGTCTGGGCGTATCGTCGCTGACTTCGCCCGAGCTCACCGGTGAATGGGAGCACAAGCTCGCGCAAATGGAGCGGGGCAGTCTTTCGCGGCCCACGTTCATGCAGGAAATCGCCGAGATGGCGCGCGAGATCGTCGAACGCGCCAAGCGCTTCGAGTCCGACACCGTTCCCGGAGATTTCGTGACCTTGGCAACGCCGTGTCCGAAATGTGGCGGGGTGGTCAGGGAGAATTACAAGAAGTTTGCCTGTCAGGCCTGTGACTGGAGCACCTGGAAGATCGTGGCCGGCCGGCAGTTCGAGATCGACGAGATCGAGACCCTGCTACGTGAGGGCAAGGTGGGGCCCTTGCTCGGCTTCCGCAACAAGATGGGGCGTTTGTTCAATGCCGAGATCCGGCTCAATGACGACAAACAGCCAGAGTTCGACTTCGGCCAGCCCAAGGATGACGAGAGTGCCGAGCCGGTGGATTTTTCCGGCCAGCAAGCGCTCGGCCCCTGCCCGAAGTGCAGCAGCGCCGTTTTCGAGCATGGCCTGTCATATGTGTGCGAGAAGTCGGTCGGCCCGGGCAAGAGCTGCGATTTCCGTTCGGGCAAGATCATTCTTCAGCAGCCGATCGAACGCGATCAGATGATCAAGCTCCTCGCCGAGGGCCGCACCGAACTCTTGAAGGGCTTCGTTTCGTCGCGCACCCGGCGCAAGTTCTCGGCATTTCTGGTGCGCGGCGCCGATGGCAAGGTGGGGTTCGAGTTCGAGGCGAAGAAGCCCCGCGCCACGCCCACAAAGACTGCCGACGGAGGCACGGACGTGGCGACAACGCCGGAAACCGCTGCCGGAATGAGCACCGCAAAGGTGGCTCCAGCCAAGCCCGCCCCAAGGAAGCGCGTCGTCAAGAAAGAAGAGTAAGCCTGCCGATAAGCGCGAGAGTGGCGTCACGCGCTCAGTGGGCCATGCGCCTCAAAAGGCGCTCGCTGTCGCCGCTGGTGCTGCCCATCAGCGCGAAACCCCGCAAGTCGCCAGCGCGGTCATGGAACTGGGCAGTCAATCCAAGCCGGGTCGCCCGCTCGTGCCACTCGCCCGCCACGTTCGGCGGCTCGCATATCAAAACCGGGCAGCCGGCCAGTCGCGCGCGCCTGAGAGTCGGACGCCAGGCCATGCGCCCCGGCTGCCCTCCGAGTACGCTGGCCAGAACTTTCGCAGCCTGATCGATATCTTCGGGCAGATCAATCGTGCGTCCTTCGAATTCGGCACACTCTCCGATCGCAAAAATGGCCGAATCGGAGCTCGCCAGGCGCTCGTCGACGCGTATTCCGTGGGCAATCTCGAGACCAGCCGCACGCGCAAGCTCCGTTCGCGGGGTGCTGCCAAGTGCGGCGACCACCACGTCGCACAAGCATCTTGCACCCGCAAGGGTGAGCAGTTCGAGTGCATCAACGCCCTGGTCGACCCGCTGGAGCCCTTCTTCGCACAGTATCCGAACCCCGCCCGCCACCAGCGCCCGCTCGGCGAACTGCGCACACAAGGTGGGCAACAATCCCTGCAAAAGCTGTGAGGCAGGTTCGAACAGCGTCACCTGCAGCCCGGCCGCGCGCAGGTTGCCTGCAAGCTCGCAACCCGCAAGAGTGCCGCCAAGCACGCCGACCCGCTGGCGCCCGGCGATCATGGTGTTGAAGTAGCTGTATTCGGCCAGGCTCGATATGGTCAGTAGTTGATCGGTGGCGGAGCCCTTCAACCACACCGGGCGGCGCGGCTCCCCACCGGTCGCGAGTACGAGCCGATCATAGGCTATCTCGCTGCCATTCAGCCGCAACCGCTTGAGCTCGGGGTCGATGCCGAGCACCAGCTGTTGGGTCAGGATCTCAGCCTCGAGGCGGTACGCCATCTGAGCCGCAGTGGCGAGTCTGAGATCGCGCGCGTCGCGCCTCCCCGCAAGCCCGGGGGCAAGGTCGCTGCGCAGGTAGGCGGCGCCATCATCCCGCGTGATGATCGTCACCGGCGTGGTCGTGCCGGTCCTGCGCATTGCACGCAGCAAGCCATAGCCCGCCATTCCGCTACCGATAACGACCAGATCTGTGTGCTTCACCGCTTAGCGCCCGCA
>JAEUNS010000046.1 GCA_016790005.1 Zoogloeaceae bacterium | reverse complement strand
CTCAACCAACTGCTCGAACAATGTCGGGTCTGCATCGGCGCTCAACAAGGCCAGGTTGATTGCCGCATCGCCGACCGCCGCAGCGCGGACCAGCGAAACCTGAAGCATCGCCGCGCGCGTATCAGCCCGCGTAGAGGTCGCGAGCGAAACCGCAATCAGCGAGAGTGCGGCGACGAACCAGAGCACCAGTACCAAAGCCGCACCCGTGGCTCGACGGTGCCTAAGCGGTGGAGTTAGCTCACTCACTGACGCCCCGCCCGGGCCTCTAGCAGCCTGAAAATCATCGTCGGCCACACGGCGTTGCGGGTCTTGATCGAAATACTCACCCACCCAGGCAAGGCTTCGTCACCGCCCCAAGTCTCCAGCCATTCGCCACCATCGGCGGAGAGATAGCGGAACGCAAGCTCCACCACCTGATCAGCAACCACCTCGGGCTCGACCCGCGTCCAGTCCGGCGCATCTCCGTCACCCCGAAACGGCGCAAGCTGGAGTGCAAGCACCGCGCTACCGCTCTGCTCGGTCAGCCCCAACCTGAAATGCGAAAGCCCCCCGGCGCCATGACGCCCCGGCATGATCCCGAGCCAGGCCATTTCCTGCGGGTAAGCTTCGAACCAGCCGAACGGCGCACCCGCATCGCTGGATTGGCGCGCTCGGGGCGACGCCCGAGAGAGGATTTGCTCGAGAAAGCCCGGTACGATTCTCAAGTCATCGATCGCGCTCGATCGCGACTCCATCCGGCTAGCGGAGTCGCCAAAAGTTCGCATCGCACTGACCAGACCCAACATGACCAGCGAAACCAGCGCCAGCGATATCACGACCTCCACTAGCGTGAAGCCGCGGGAGTCGCTCATGAGCCGACCTCGGGAATCAGGGTATTGAGGCGAAAATCGCGCGCAACGCCACCATCAGCCCAGGTCACCCGCACTTCGAGCTTGTGCAGTCGGCGTGGCACCGCCGCAGACGTTGGCACAGATTCATGAACATGAGTTTCAGCCACCCAGGTAAACCCGTCGGGGCTAACTCCACTCGTCGAAGTCCTTTCGGAAGATGCATATGGATACAGGTTCAGTATCGACTGCGCGATGACGGCTGCCCGCGTAATGCTTTCGATTCGCTGAACGTTCCTGACACTGGTGCCTACGCTCTGATACAGGGCCCCCAGGGACATGGCCATGATCGAAAACGCTACCAAAACCTCTATGAGCGAGAAGCCGTTGCAACGACGTGCATGAGCCTTCATTCGACACCGACCACAGGGGCAAAACAATGCGTCATGAGTGCGTCTGTTCCAGACTGCCGGCAAGCGCTGGCGTCAGATAAATCATACGGGGTGCTGGCTGAGACGCCCGAGCAGCCACCCCACCCGTAACTGCAGCCCGCCGCCTTCACGCCGCAAAATAACACTACCGCCAGTCGAGCTCCCATCGGGGTAGAAGCGGATTGCGCCTACACCATTCGCGTCGATTTCCCCCTGTGCCACGCGCAACTCGACCTCGATCGAGTTGGGCACCCGCCCCGCCACATTACTGCCTACCGCGAAAGTGCCTGAAGCCGTATCAAGCCTGAACACCGTTTCGCGTCCTGTCTTCATGGCCATCATGCGCGCCGACCGCATCGACGTAATCAGATCGCGCACAGTGGAACGGTATTCGGAACCGGCAAAAAATTTCTCGGCCGCAAAAGGCACCAGCGCAACCGCGAACGCGGCAATGGATAGTGCAACTACCAGTTCGATCAGGGTGAAGCCCGCGGACGTGCGAATTGTACCCAGCCGTACGCGTCCGGACCTCAAGGTGATCATTGCCAGTTGCCGACATCCGCGTTTTCGCCGTCTCCACCCTGCGCGTTGTCGGCGCCCAAGCTGTAGATATCCACATCAGCATTTTGGCCAGGACTACGATAGCGGTATGGATTGCCCCAAGGATCAGCCGGCAGGCCCTTGCGCAAATAGGGACCATTCCAGCCAGCCACTCCAGCCGGCTGCGTCACCAGCGCTGGCAAGCCTTCCTGATCCGTGGGGAAGCGGCCGATATCGAGCTTGAACATTTCCGCAGCACTCTCGAGATCCTTTATTTGAACCGCCACAGTCTTGCTCTTTGCCCCGCCGAGTTGGCCAAGCACCCGGGGGCCCACCAAACCTGCAAGCAATCCGAGAATCGCCAATACAACCAAAAGTTCTATAAGCGTAAAGCCTAGTCCGCTGCGGCGGCTTGATTCATTACTTTTCATGACTTAAACCCTAATCCAAAGCGTCGAGAGAATATCAAAAACCAACGACCGAGGTCGTCGTTCTGGTGTATCAGAAGGTGTCTCATCGAGCCGAAAGCTCAGCCCGCCAGGTCATTTACCGACAAAATTCCCATAAGAATGGACACGATAATCAGCGCGATGAACCCGCCCATCACGAGGATCAATACGGGCTCAACCAACTGCAGCGAACGCTTTACACCCGTCTGCACCTGGCCGTCATGCACCTTGGCGACTTCCAGTAACATGTCGTCAAGCCGCCCTGTCTCTTCTCCCAGCTTGATCATGTTGAGCGCAAGCGGTGTGAACAACCCCGCCTTTTCGAGCGCCTCTGCCACCCTGCCCCCACGCTTGATCGCTGGTGCAAGCTCCTCCATCGAGGCGCGCAAGACACTGTTGCCCATGGTTTCCGAAGCGATCCGGATCGCGGTGACGATCGGCACCCCGTTCTTCAGCAGGGTCCCCATGCTGCGGGCAAAGCGGGTAATTTCGTATTTGCGCACCACATCACCGAAAACTGGCAAGTTCAATAGGCGTCGATCTCGCCACGCCGAACCAATTGGGGTTCGCAGCCACCTGCGTACAAACCAGCCTGCCAATGCCCCTACGAGTACGATCACCCAACCGAAATCGGCGACGAAATGTCCGGCGGCAACAATGATACGCGTTGGTATTGGCAACCCGTCGCCGAGGTCGTCAAACAAGGACTCAAACTGCGGCACAACAAAACCGAGCATGAGAAAAACCGAGATCGTCGCCACCACAATCAGGATGGCAGGATAGGTCAGGGCTGAGACGACGCTCTCGCGAAGTGCCCGCATCCGTTCCAGGTGCTCGGCCAGTTGTCCAAGCACCTCCGACAACTGGCCTCCTGCCTCGCCGGATCGAACCATATTGATGTAAAAATCACCAAAGAGCTCCTGGTGCGGCAACAAGGCCTGGCTGAGCCCCTTGCCACCCTTCACTGATTTGAGGAGATCCTCGACAACCGCGACCACCGAGGGTTTGGCCGTGATTCCTATCAGCACCCGCAGAGCACGATCGAGTGGAAGCCCCGCCTTGAGCATGATGGATATTTCGGTGGTCATGCCATGGATATCTGCGAATCCGGGCGGTCGCGCAGTCGAGAACAGCCTAAGCCCCCGTCCCGCTCTAACGGAGCTCGCTTCCCGGGACGCGGCGGGCCGATCGGAAAGTGCCAGCAGCGTCAGCTGCTTCGCTCCCAACTGGCGCATTGCATCCTCACGGCTTGTTGCCTGGAGGCTGCCATCGACCACCGAGCCGTCAGGTCGGGCGCCACGGTATGCAAACTCACGCATTGACATGTCAGGCTTGCGTGACGCGCAAGACTTCCTCCAGCGAGGTGATGCCCGCCGCCACCTTGCGCAGCCCATCCTCGTAAAGGGTGATCATGCCCGCCTTCCGGGCCGCGTTGTGGAGCGTCGTCGCATCCGCCCCCACAAGTATCGCCTGATGCGCGACTTCGTCCATCGCAAACAGCTCGTGGATCGAGGTCCGCCCGGAGTAGCCGGTATGCTTGCAGTGGGAACACCCCAGGGCAGTGAATATCGTCCCACCCTGTGGCGGCACGAAGCGCGCGAGCCCGGATTTTTCGAGCGTGCTGTCCGGCAGTAGCGCAGGCTGGCGACAGTGAGTACACAGCCGCCGCACGAGACGCTGAGCCAACACCCCGTTAACGCTCGAGGTGATCAAGAAACGCTCCACCCCCATGTCTTCGAGTCGAATGATCGCCGCCGCAGCGGTATTGGTGTGTAAAGTCGACAACACCAAGTGCCCGGTAAGCGCTGATTGGACCGCAATCTGCGCAGTTTCGGTGTCTCGCATCTCACCGATCATGATGATGTCGGGATCCTGGCGCAGAATCGAGCGCAAGGCATGGGCAAAGGTCATACCGATCTGGGGCAGTATCTGCACCTGGTTCACGCCTTCGAGTTGGTACTCGACCGGATCCTCTACCGTCACGATCTTGAGTGAAACCGCATCGAGCTTCGCAAGCGAGGCATAGAGCGTAGTCGTCTTGCCCGAGCCGGTGGGTCCGGTCACAAGCAGAATGCCGTGCGGTCGCTCGATCAACTCATGGTAGCGCGCCAGCGTATCGGGCGAAAAACCCATGTCCTCGAGATTGAGTTGAATGCTCGCCCGATCGAGAACCCGCATCACCACGCTCTCACCGTGCACTGTCGGAAGCGTAGATACGCGCAGGTCGAGTTCATGCCCCTTTACCCGGGTCTTGATGCGCCCATCCTGGGGCAGGCGTCGCTCGGCAATGTTAAGATGCGCAAGCAACTTGATGCGCGAGGTCACCGCCGCCGCGAGGTTTCCATCCGCCAACTCTGCGTCCTGAAGCACACCATCCACGCGGTAGCGTATGTGCAGCCCGTTCTCGAAGGGTTCGATATGGATGTCAGATGCACGAAGGTCGATTACCCGCGAAATGACCTGATTGACCATCCTGATGACCGGCGCCTCCGACGCGAGGTCCTTGAGATGCTCGACAAAATCGCTGTCCCCGCCGGCACCACCCGCACCAAACGGGACGTCATCGCCGGTCTCCTCCTCATCGGCGTGCTCGACGTACAGGCGCTCGATCGCGCCCTGCAGTTCGCTCTCCAACGCCAGGCGCGGCAAGATCGGCATTCCACTGGCAAGGCGTAGCGCCTTGGCGAGAAATGCATCCTGCGGAAGCGCCATCGCGACTTCCAACGTATCATCGCTGCGTCGCAACGGAACGAGGGCATGTGCGCGTAGGAATTCCAACTGAACGCCGGGTAGATCAAGCGCCTCTTCAGGGAAGTCTGACGCCCCGATCAACGGCACGCCAAGTTGCTCGGCCAGTGCCCGCGCCACATCGATTTCTGATAGCAAGCCAAGCCGCACCAGCACCCGGCCAAGCAAATCACCCATCTCG
>JAEUNS010000020.1 GCA_016790005.1 Zoogloeaceae bacterium | reverse complement strand
TGACCTTCTTGGGTTCGAGCTGTTCGATCTCGGGAATGACGGTCTGGAATCGCCCCTTGGCCAGATCATCGAAGCTGGAGATCGCTTCCTTGTGACGCAGCAGCGACTTCGGCGTGATGATTACCAGCGGCTTCCGGACCTTGCGAATCATCTGGCGACGCAGCAGATGGAAGATCTGTGCTGGCGTCGTGGGCACGCATACCTGCCAGTTTTGCTCTGCCGCATTGTTCATCAAGCGCTCGAGACGGGCGGACGAGTGCTCCGGCCCTTGGCCTTCGAAGCCATGCGGCAGCATCAAGGTCAGACCGCAGAGGCGACCCCACTTGGCCTCACCCGAGCTGATGAATTGATCGAGCACCACCTGTGCGCCGTTCACGAAGTCGCCGAACTGCGCTTCCCACACCACCAACTGGTTTGGTTCGGCAGTCGAATAGCCGTATTCGAAAGCCAGCACGGCCTCTTCCGAAAGCACGGAGTCGTAAAGGTGGAATGCACCCTGCCCGTCCTGGATGTGCTTGAGCGGCACGTGCGTGCCATGATCCCAGCGCTCGCGCTTCTGGTCATGCAGCACGGCATGGCGGTGGAAGAAGGTGCCCCGACCCACATCCTCGCCAGAGATTCGAATGCCAAAGCCTTGAGCGACCAGACTTGCATACGCAAGGTTTTCACCCATGCCCCAGTCAAACGGCAATTCACCCCGGCCCATCGCTGCGCGGTCTTCGATAATCTTCTTGACGCGTGAGTGGAGGGTAAAACCCTCAGGCAGAGTCGTAAGCCGTTCCGACAGACGGGAAAGCTCCTGGGCCGGGATTCCGGTGTCGGCCTCATCGGTATAGGGCTGCTTGAGGTAGGGCGACCAGTCAACCGCATATTTGCTGCTGTGCCCGGAGAGAACCGGGTTGTAAAGCAACTCACCCCGGTCGAGATGCTCGCGATACTCTTTGATCAGGTCGTCGGGCTCGTTTGCGCTCAGCGTACCCTCGGCCACCAGGCGATCCGCATAGATCTTGCGCGTACCCGGGTGCCTGGCGATCTTGCTGTACATCAGCGGCTGGGTGACCATCGGCTCATCCTGCTCGTTGTGGCCGAGCTTGCGGTAGCAGATGATATCGACGACTACATCCTTCTTGAACTCGTTGCGGAACTCGACCGCCAACGCCGTAACCAGCGCGACCGCTTCCGGGTCATCGCCGTTCACATGGAAGATCGGCGCCTCGACCATC
>JAEUNS010000432.1 GCA_016790005.1 Zoogloeaceae bacterium | reverse complement strand
CAGGCGTTCCAGCAAGAGCTCGACATCGCCTTCGTATGTCCGGATCAACTCACGCTCCATCCGACGTTCGGCGGTATGGCCGAAAGGATCCCAGCGACTGCCACGCAGCCTCTTGAGTCGGGCGAGCCAGCGAAACACCGTCAGCATGGCCGGGCCGTAGGCCTTCTTGCGAATCTTTCCGGTGACCGGGTCGGGATGCGCCATCAACGGTGGGGCGAGGTGAAAGCGCACGCTGTAGTCGCCTTCGAAGGTGTCGGCAATCTTTTGCCAGAAAGCTGGGTCGGTGTAGAGGCGGGCGACCTCGTATTCGTCCTTGTAGGCGAGTAACTTGAAGTAGTTGCGTGCAACCGCCTCGCTGAGTCGGGTGGACTGCGCGTCGCCGGTGATGCGCAGTTCGGCCTCGCGAACTCTTGCAACCTTGGCCCGGTAACGCGCAGCAAGGCGCGCATCCTGGTAGTCGGTGAGGTACTCGGCCCGGGTTTCGATCAAGGCATCCAGCGTCGCCGGCCTGATCGGAATCGGCGTGGCCGGGTCGGCCAGACGCGTAACCCGCTCTGGCGCATGTGCAAGCCGCCGGCCCCACACAAAGGCCTTGCGGTTCATCTCGATCGCCGCGCCGTTGAGCTCGATTGCGTTCATCAAGGCCTGATGCGATACCGGCACCAGGCCTTTCTGCCAGGCGAATCCGAGCAGGATCAGGTTCGCGGCGATCGCGTCGCCCATCAGCACGAGCGCGAGCCGGCGTGCATCGATGAACTCGATCCCTGCGGCGCCGTCGTTCGCGCCCACCGCGTCTGCGAGCGCCGCCTTCATCTTCTCGAGCGGAAACTGCCAGTCGGGCCGGTGGGCGAAGTCGGAGGTGGGCGTCTCGGCCGGATCGACCACTGCCCGGGTGCGCCCGGGCGCCATCTTGGCCAGTGCCTCTACGCTTGCGCTGACGATGATGTCGCCGCCTATCACGGTGTCGGCCTCGCCTGCTGCGATGCGTACCGCATGCAGGTCATCCGGATGGTCGGCGATGCGGATGTGGCTGAACACCGATCCGCCCTTCTGCGCGAGACCGGTCATGTCGAGCACCGTGACACCCTTGCCATCCAGATGCGCGGCCATCCCGATCAAGGCGCCAATCGTCACGACCCCGGTGCCCCCGACGCCGGTCACCATGATGCCGAATGGGCGCTCAGTGGCCGGGATCGCGGGTTCGGGCAGCGGTGCAAACGTCGATCCATCATCCTCGGTAGCCTGGCCCTTGCGCACGCGCCCGCCCTCGATCGTGACGAAGCTCGGGCAAAAGCCGTTGATACAGGAATAGTCCTTGTTGCAGGAAGACTGGTCGATCTGGCGTTTGCGCCCGAATTCGGTCTCGACCGGCATAATCGACATGCAGTTGCTGGCCTCGCCGCAATCGCCACAGCCTTCGCAGACGGCTTCGTTGATGAATACCCGTTTGGGAGGGTCGGGATAGAGGCCGCGCTTGCGCCGACGACGCTTCTCGGCTGCGCAGGTCTGGTCGTAGATCAGCGCGGTCACGCCTGGTGAAGCGCGCAGGTCGCGTTGCACCGCGTCGAGTTCGTCGCGGTGGCGGATCGGAATGTGGGGTACATCGGCCGGTCCGTAGCTGCGCTCGGTGCCGTCGGTCACGATCACGATGTTGCTCACCCCCTCGGCCTGCAACTGACGCACGATCCTTGGCACACTGAGCTCGCCGTCATGCGCTTGGCCGCCGGTCATCGCGACCGCGTCGTTGTAAAGGATCTTGTAGGTGATGTTCACCCGCGCGGCCAGCGCCTGGCGGATCGCGAGCAGACCGGAATGAAAATAGGTGCCGTCGCCCAGGTTCGCGAAGATGTGGGACTCATGGGTGAAGGGCGCCTGCCCCACCCACGGTACCCCTTCGCCCCCCATCTGGGTAAAGGTGGTGGTGCGCCGCTCAGGCATCCAGTTGGCCATGTAGTGGCAGCCGATGCCGGCCATCGCGCGACTACCTTCGGGTACATGGGTCGAGCTGTTGTGCGGGCAGCCAGAACAAAAGGTTGGCACGCGGTCGATCGCAAACGGCCGCTGCGCCAGCGCAGCCTCCTTGGTTTCTAGAAACGCCAGGCGGGCCTTGATCGTCGGTGAGGTGAAGAAGCGCCCGATACGTGCTGCGATCACCCGCGCGATCATCGCCGGGGTGAGCTCACCCGCGGCCGGCAGCAGCCACTGGCCGTGGTCGACCGTGCCGTCGGCGGCCTCGATACGAGCCCACTCACCCTTTTCGTCGAACTTCCCGATCACCCGCGGGCGCACGTCTTCACGCCAGTTGTAGAGCTCCTCCTTGAGTTGATACTCAAGCAACTGTCGCTTCTCTTCGACCACCAGGATCTCTTCGAGGCCTTCTGCGAAGTGCCTGACCCCGTCCGATTCGAGTGGCCAGACCATGCCGACTTTGTACAGGCGGATGCCGACCTCGGCGGCCAGCATCTCGTCGATTCCGAGGTCGTCTAAGGCCTGGCGTACATCCAGATAGGACTTGCCCGAAGTGATGATGCCCAGGCGCGGCGCCGGTGAGTCGATGATGATGCGGTTGAGCCGATTGGCCCGACAATAGGCGAGCGCGGCATAGAGCTTGAAGTGGAGCAGACGTCGCTCCTGAACCAGCGGCGGATCGGGCCAGCGGATGTTGAGACCATCGGCGGGGAGCGCAAAGTCGGTCGGTGTGACGATCGTGATCCGGTGCGGATCGACATCTACCGAGGCCGAGGTTTCGACCGTGTCGGCAAGCGCCTTGAAAGCGACCCAGCAGCCCGAGTAGCGCGACAGGGCATACCCATGCACGCCGAAGTCGATGTATTCCTGCACGCCTGCAGGCGCCAGAACCGGCATCATCATCGACTTGAAAAAGTGATCGGTCTGGTGCGGCAGCGTGGACGATTTGGCGGCATGATCGTCGCCCGCCACAGCCAGCACGCCTCCGAAGAGGGAGCTGCCGGCTGCATTCGCATGCCGAAACACGTCTCCGCAGCGATCGACCCCCGGCCCCTTGCCGTACCACAGCGCAAACACGCCGTCATACTTTGCGTGCGGCGAGAGGTTCACCTGCTGCGAACCCCATACCGCGGTCGCGCCCAGGTCTTCATTAACACCCGGCTGAAAGATGATCGATTGGGCCTGGAGATGCTTGCTGGCCTTCCACAGGGTCTGGTCGAGCCCGCCGAGCGGCGAGCCGCGGTAGCCCGACACGAATCCCGCAGTCTTGAGGCCGGCAGCGCGGTCGCGAGTAGCCTGGATCAGCAGCAGCCGCACCAGCGCCTGGTATCCGGTCATGTAGACCCGGCCCGAGGCGCTGTACTTGTCGTCGAGACTGGGCGCGATGCTGCGTCCGGTCGGCATTGGGTTGTGATCTGCTTCGGACATTTGCATCTCCTGGCGTTGATTCATTCCCGTGTGACGCTCCGACCGCGCTTGTGGCTGCGTCGCGGGCCAGCATGCTTCGGCAATCACGAATGGATTGATGCCGAAAGGGTGTGCGAGGTTCCCGTGCGCGTCCGCGCGGGAAATCCACAGGTGGCCCACAACCTCGAACCAAGCACCCAGCGACAGTAACGATGGAGCCGGCCGCGGGCAAGAATTGTGTTGGTCACCAAAAAAACACGCCGAAGGTGTTTGACATCCACATCCTCGGGCCCTATACTGCGGCGCTTCTCGTTTGGAGGGGTACCCAAGCGGTCAACGGGAGCAGACTGTAAATCTGCCGGCTCAGCCTTCGAAGGTTCGAATCCTTCCCCCTCCACCAAGCTTTACGAGCCGGCACACTTTTTTGGTGTGTCAGGCGCGGAGTTGAATCGAGTCGGCAGCGTTATACGCGGGTGTAGCTCAATGGTAGAGCAGAAGCCTTCCAAGCTTATGACGAGGGTTCGATTCCCTTCACCCGCTCCAGGTAAGACGTTGTTTTCGTGTAGTTTCGGGGCCCATGTAGCTCAGTGGCAGAGCACTCCCTTGGTAAGGGAGAGGTCGGCAGTTCAATCCTGCCCATGGGCACCATGCTTCCAGCAAGTCTCGCGGGGCTGCGGTGACTCGGGTCCGGATTATCTGATTCTGAATAAGAGGTGTTGACATGGCTAAGGGCAAGTTTGAACGGACGAAGCCGCACGTAAACGTTGGTACGATTGGCCACGTTGACCACGGCAAGACGACGCTG
>JAEUNS010000431.1 GCA_016790005.1 Zoogloeaceae bacterium | reverse complement strand
GAACGGTATTTTCACTTTCACTGCTGAGCATGTGAGCTTTTCTTTGTTTGAGCGGGTGCGCGTGCGCGCTATGGTTCGGTGTCGCTGTGGGAATGCCCACGCCGTCCAACCATAACGATCAGGAGATCCGCCATGTCAGTTGCCGTCGCTCAAGCCGTTTCCTCCGTCCTGCGTCCGGAATACCTCAGCACCCAGCCGGGTGTTATCCACCCGATTCTTGCCAAGGCACGTGAGCGCGCCGTTGCCGAGCGTCTCGCCTATGCCGGCAGTGTTGCGACGGACGATGCGTGGGAGCTGTTTTCGAGTGGTGAAGCACGTATCGTCGATGTACGTACCGCCGAGGAGCTGAAGTTCGTCGGACATGTGCAGGATAGTCTCCATGTGGCCTGGCAGTTCGGGCCGAAGATGGAGCGCAACCCGCGCTTCGTCGAGGAGCTGGCGGCGTTGGTTGGCAAGGATGAGCCGGTGCTGCTACTGTGTCGCAGTGGCAAGCGCTCGGTCGCGGCGGCCACGGCCGCAAAGCAGGCGGGCTTCACGCAGGTGTTCAACATCCTCGAGGGTTTCGAGGGCGACCTGAACGGCAGCAGCCAGCGCGGTGGCAAGAATGGCTGGCGCCAGCGCGGTCTGCCCTGGGTGCAGGACTGATTGCCGCGGCGCCGAACAGATTTTTCCCGGGAGAACTGAATGTCCAATTGGTATACCGATAACGCCGAATCCATCGGCAAGACTCCGCTGGTACGCCTGAACCGTGTCACCGATGGCGCTGGCGCGACGGTGCTCGCCAAGATCGAGGGGCGCAATCCGGCCTATTCGGTGAAATGCCGGATCGGTGCGGCGCTGATCTGGGATGCCGAGAAGCGTGGCTTGCTCGGGCCGGGCAAGGAACTGGTCGAACCGACCAGTGGCAATACCGGTATCGCGCTCGCATTCGTCGCGGCGGCCCGCGGCATTCCGCTCACGCTGACGATGCCCGAAACCATGAGTATCGAGCGGCGCAAGCTGCTGCTCGCCTATGGTGCCAAGCTGGTATTGACCGAGGGTGCCAAGGGCATGAGCGGTGCGATTGCCAAGGCGGAGGAGATCGTGGCCTCCGACCCGGGCCGCTATGTGCTGTTGCAGCAGTTCAAGAACCCGGCCAATCCGGCCATTCATGAGACAACCACCGGCCCCGAGATCTGGAACGATACCGACGGCAATGTCGATATCTTCGTCTCCGGGGTCGGCACGGGTGGCACCATCACCGGCGTGACGCGTTACTTCAAGAATGTTCGCGGCAAGGCGATCCAGTCGATCGCGGTCGAGCCGGTGGCCAGCCCGGTCATCAGCCAGACCCTTGCCTGCGAGCCGGTGAAGCCGGCGCCACACAAGATCCAGGGCATCGGCGCCGGCTTCGTGCCCCAGGTGCTCGACCTGTCGCTCGTCGATGCGGTCGAAACGGTCAGCAACGAAGACGCAGTATTGTTTGCCCGCCGCCTTGCGCGCGAAGAGGGGATTCTCGCGGGCATCTCCTGCGGTGCCGCAGCGGCCGTTGCCGTGCGGATTGCGCAAAGGCCAGAGAACACGGGCAAGACCATCGTGGTTGTATTGCCTGACTCGGGCGAACGCTATCT
>JAEUNS010000378.1 GCA_016790005.1 Zoogloeaceae bacterium | reverse complement strand
CGCAGCACCGGATCCTGGGTCGCAACGCCGACCGGGCAGGTGTTCAGATGGCATTTGCGCATCATGATGCAGCCTTCGACCACCAGCGGCGCCGTGGCGAAACCGAATTCGTCGGCCCCCAGCAAGGCGCCGATGATGACGTCGCGGCCTGTCTTCATCTGGCCATCAACCTGCACCCGGATGCGGCTGCGCAGGCGGTTGAGCACCAGCGTCTGCTGGGTTTCGGCCAGGCCGAGCTCCCACGGCGATCCGGCATGCTTGATCGATGACCACGGCGAGGCGCCCGTGCCACCATCGTGACCGGCGATCACGACATGGTCGGCCTTGGCCTTGGCGACACCGGCAGCAACCGTACCGACGCCGATCTCGGACACCAGCTTGACCGACACGTCGGCCTTCGGATTGGCGTTCTTGAGGTCGTGGATGAGCTGGGCCAGATCTTCGATCGAGTAGATGTCGTGGTGCGGCGGGGGCGAAATCAGCCCGACACC
Source organism: Zoogloeaceae bacterium (assembly GCA_016790005.1). Taxonomy (GTDB): domain Bacteria; phylum Pseudomonadota; class Gammaproteobacteria; order Burkholderiales; family Rhodocyclaceae; genus UBA2357. The sequence goes on along the minus strand of JAEUNS010000378.1, from coordinate 652 downwards.
CGGCACCGAATGACGCAGAAAGCCGATGTATTCGCTGACCTTGTGGCCGGGAAGTTGACCGCCTTCGCCCGGCTTCGCGCCCTGGGCCATCTTGATCTGGATCTGGTCGGCATTGACCAGGTACTCGGTCGTGACGCCGAAGCGCCCCGACGCGACCTGCTTGATCGATGAGCGCAGGCTGTCGCCGGCCTTGAGCTCGAGATCGCGCTCGATACGCGATTCGCCGATGATCTGCGAGAGACGCATGGCCTTGTTGATCGGCTTGAAGCGCATCGGGTCTTCGCCGCCTTCGCCGGTGTTCGACTTGCCGCCGATACGGTTCATCGCCACTGCGAGCGTGGTGTGGGCCTCGGTCGAGATCGAGCCGAGCGACATCGCACCGGTTGCGAAGCGTTTGACGATGTCCTTGGCCGACTCGACCTCATCGAGCGGAACCGGCGGGCCGGCCGGCTTGATCTCGAACAGACCACGGAAGGTCATGTGACGACGGGTCTGGTCGTTGATGAGCTTCGCGTACTCCTTGTACGAGTCGTACTTGCCTGAGCGGGTCGAATGCTGGAGCTTGGCGATGGCGTCGGGCGTCCACATGTGCTCTTCGCCGCGAATGCGGAAGGCGTAATCGCCGCCCGCATCGAGCATGTTGGCCAGAACC
>JAEUNS010000367.1 GCA_016790005.1 Zoogloeaceae bacterium | reverse complement strand
GTTGTTCGCATCCGATGCCAAGGTCTATCCACGCTCGGTCAGCGGCATGTTCCAGCGCTGGCGGTGGGTGTTTGCATGGCTTACGCAGATCGTGTTCTACGGCCTGTGCTGGCTGCCCTGGAATGGCCGCCAGGCGGTGCTGTTCGATCTGGATGCGCGTCGCTTTTACGTATTCGACTTCGTCCTGTGGCCGCAGGACATCATCTATCTGGCCGTGTTACTGGTGCTGTCGGCGCTGGCGCTGTTCCTGTTCACCACGGTCGCGGGGCGTGTCTGGTGTGGCTACACCTGTCCGCAGACGGTCTATACCGAGATCTTCCTGTGGATCGAGCAGCGCATCGAGGGCGACCGCCCGCGGCGAATGAAGCTCGACGCCGCACCGTGGTCCGCGCGCAAGCTCGCGCTGAAGACGTCCAAGCACGGTGTCTGGCTGGTGTTTGCGCTGTGGACCGGGTTTACCTTCGTCGGCTACTTCACCCCGATCCGCGAACTGGCCGCCGCAACCCTCACGCTGTCGCTGAGCGGCTGGGAGACCTTCTGGGTGCTTTTCTACGGCGCCGCCACCTATGGCAACGCCGGCTTCATGCGCGAGCAGATGTGCAAGTACATCTGCCCCTATGCGCAGTTCCAGTTCGTGATGTTCGACCCCGATACGCTGATCGTGGCCTATGACGAGACCCGCGGCGAGCCACGCGGTGGGCGCTCGAAACAGGCGGCGCGGGGCGAGCAGGGACAGGGTGACTGCATAGACTGCAGCATCTGCGTGCAGGTGTGTCCGACCGGCATCGACATCCGCGACGGGCTGCAACTTGAGTGCATCGGTTGTGCGGCCTGCATCGATGCGTGTGACCAGGTCATGGACAAGATGGACTATCCGCGCGGGCTGATCCGCTACTCGACCGAGAATGCGCTCAAGAACCGCTCCTCGCGGTCGACGATCATCCGCCGCAGCCTGCGCCCGCGCGTGCTGATCTACTTGGCGGTGTTCCTCTTGCTCCTGGCGGCCACAGCCTGGTCGCTCGCCACCCGGGTGCCCCTCAGGGTGGACATCGAGCGCGATCGCGCAGCGCTTTCTGCCGAAACCAGCGAGGGCCTGATCGAGAATGCCTACCGGCTGCAGCTGATCAATGCCAGCGAGCAACCGCGCACTTTCGCGATCACGGTGGACGGCATTGCGGGCATCCACCTGTCGGAGCCGCTGGAGGTGAGCGTGCCGGGCGCTGCATCGGGCGCGGTAACGGCGCAGGTGCGGGTCGAACCGGGTGCGCTGAGCGGCGGATCCCACCCGATTCGCTTCATCGTCGAGGACAAGGCCGATCCGCAGGTTGTGGTGGTCGAAGAGGCGCGGTTCTGGATGCCGTGATTCCGGGCGTCGCATCGCGTACCCCTCATTCGCGAGCGGCTACAGCGAGGCCTCTGGGGACTGTCAGTCCTCCAGATCGATTTGAATAAATGCCTTTGCCACGTCTCCCGCCAACACCGATTGCATGACCGGCCAGCGCCACAACGGACTTGACAGTCACGGCACGACGTTCGTCAGCCGGCAGATGCTTTGGATTGGTCTCCACGAGCTCCTCATACGCACCCCACCTGACCCAGACAGGGGTAAGGCCCTGAACCCGATCGTGACTCAGTACATCGCGGTCAGTTGCCGAGCGCGCGTCGGGGCGGGCTATGTGCGCCATCGAACGGACGCACCCGACCAAGTTGATCAAGGTGTCAGTTCCGAACATTAGTGCTGCTCGCATCCGGGGGCACTTGGGCCCGTACCGGTAATCTGGCGACGATCAGGAGAACACCATGCAATGCGCAGCATCACCAGGCCAGGTAACCAGTCCCTGCTGGAGTTAGTCATGCGATCTCCCACCGGCGGCGCACCGAAATTCCTTAATCTTTTTCACATCCGATTCCCAATTGGCGCGATGGCATCCATTGGGCACCGAATTTCGGGCGTGTTACTGCTAATCGGCCTGCCCTTACTCGCACTCACGCTCGAGCGCTCGCTCAGCAGCGAAGTCGCTTTCGAGTCGCTGTGGCCGGCAGTCGCCAGTCCATGGTGGGGACTGCTGTTGGTGATCCTGGTATGGGCCGCTGCGCAACACGTGCTGGCGGGGGTGCGCCATTTGCTGATGGATATCGGTATCGGCAGCCCGCTTGCTCAGGCACGCACGAGCGCGTGGGCGGTAATCCTGACGGCGGCGATCATAGCCCTCGCGACGGCGATCCGGTGGCTCGCATGAGAGTCTTTGTCGGACAGCGCGCATGGCTTCTGCAGCGCGCCAGCGCCCTAGCACTACTGCTGTTTCTGGCGCTCGGTGCAGCGCTGCTATTGGTCGGTCCGCCACTGACTTATGAACGCTGGCATGCGCTGGCGACGAGCCTTCCCGGCGCGGTCATCATCGTCCTGTTATTCGCAGCACTGTCGCTGCACGGCTGGATCGGGGCACGCGACATCGTGCTCGACTACATCCACTCAATGCCCGCGCGTCTGTCAGTGCTCGGGATCATCGCCGTGATTCTTTTCGCGATCGTGATTCGCGTTGCGCTGACGATGGCGGCGCACCTGAGTCTTGTCACATAGATTTCCGCGCCGAGGCCAATGACATGCACATCAGAATCTATCGTTATGATCCAGAGACCGGCGCCCAGCCGCATATGCAGGATTACACCATTGAGCTCGAGTCCGGGGACAAGAAGCTGCTCGATGTGCTGATGCGCTTGAAGAATATCGACGACAGCCTGTCTTTCCGCCGCTCATGTCGCGAAGGGGTGTGCGGCTCGGACGCGATGAACATCAACGGGCGCAACGGATTGGCGTGCATCACGGCGTTATCCACGCTCAAGGAGCCGGTGGTGCTGCGCCCCCTGCCGGGCTTTCCGGTGATCCGTGATCTGGTGGTCGACATGACGCAGTTCTTTGCACACTACCACGAGATCAAGCCTTATCTGATCAACGACGATGTACCGCCCGAGCGCGAGCGCCTGCAGACGCCCGAGCAGCGCGAGCGTCTCAATGGCCTCTACGAATGCATCCTGTGCGCCTGCTGCAGTGCGTTTTGCCCGTCGTACTGGTGGAATCCGGATAAATTCATCGGTCCGGCCGGCTTGCTGCAAGCGTACCGCTTCATCGTAGATAGCCGCGACACCGCCACCGCCGAGCGGCTGGCCTACCTGGATGACGTGTACCGCCTTTATCGCTGCCGCACCATCATGAACTGCACGGAGGTGTGCCCTAAGGGCCTGAGCCCTTCGCATGCCATCGAAGGTATTCGGCTCGAGTTGGTGCGCGCATCGTCATGACCGCAGATCTCGGTTTTTCCTTACGAGACGCCGCCCGTTGACGGACACGGCGCAGTTGCCACTTTCTACTATGGGGCCACCAATGGCGATTTCTCATGCAGCATCCGGCGATCTGATCGACCTTACGGCGTTGCCCGAACACGGAAAGGCCACTGACTCGGTGACACTCGTGCGAGCCAATCACATCGAGGTCTTCCGATTGACATTGCCCGTCGGAAGAGTCCTCCAGGAACACGCTGCCGCCGGATCGATCACGATCCAGTGTCTTGCCGGGTTGGTCGAGCTTGATGCGCATGGGCGCACTCAAACACTGCATCCCGGAACACTCGTGTACCTCGACGACGCGCAACCACACGCGGTCAGGGCAATGTAGAATGCTTCCTTGCTGATCACCATGCTGCTGCATCGAGCCTGATGTGCGAATGACTGCTCAGCCACAGGAGCAATTCGCCAGATCAACGGCGATTGCTGGAGCACTTACCCAAACCGACTCAGGCCGGGGTGAAGTAGGGCCCGGCACCCCCGGTTCCTCATTCAGCACATTGCGGTGGCTGCAGAGCGCGCTTAGGGGCGGCCTATGTGTGGCATCGAACGGACGCTCGGGCCCAAGGCGATCAGGGTGTCACTTGTGGTCACCGGGATTGCTCGCATCCGGCGGCTTTCGAGCCCCACCCGGTCGGCTTCGCCGGCGCCGAATAGGAG
>JAEUNS010000319.1 GCA_016790005.1 Zoogloeaceae bacterium | reverse complement strand
CTTGTTCCCGTGCCACGACCGGCAATGCCTTCAGGCCGGACCAGAATCACCATAACAATAACGAGGCCCAGTGCCATCGCATCGAATCCGGCCGCATTCGCGACGCCCGCCGGCAAATGATCACGGACAAGCGACAACACTTGCGGCACTGCCACGATCACGATCGCCCCCCAAAGCGCGCCCGAGAGTGCCCTAACCCCACCTACGAAGGCCAGGATCAGCAGCTCGAACGACAACTGCAGGCCGAACTGCTCAGGGCTCACGAACCCGATCCAGTGCGCATACAGGGCACCGGCCAGTCCTGACAAGGCTCCGCCCACGACGAAGGCTCGGGTCTTTGCCGCGGCGATATCGATGCCGCAGGCGGCGGCCGCCAGCTCGTCATCGCGCACCGCCCGCCAGGCACGCCCGACCCGCGAATTCAAGAGGCGCCTGCAACACCAGAGCGCCACTGCCAGCGCAAGCACACTCACCAGCGCCTGCCCACCCGCCGACGTGGCGCTGAACCCGCCCACGCCGAACGCAGGCACCGCCATACCGGCCGATCCGCGCGTGCCCCCCTCCCAGCGCACCAGCACCTCTTCGACGATGAGCGCAAACGCCAGGGTACTCATGCCGAAATACAAGCCACCCAGGCGACGCGCGGGCAGACTCGCCAGCCAGCCTCCCGCGGCACCCGCCGCCAGCGCAAACGGCAAGGCCAGAATCGGCGGCCAGCCACGCAGGCACAGCCAGGTCTGAACATAAGCACCAATGGCCAACAGCGCACCCTGCCCCAGCGAGATCTGGCCACACTGCCCAACGATCAGGATCACCCCGAGCCCCGCAATCGCATAGGTGGCGACAAAGGCCACCTGCCCCAGCACATGCTGGGTACCGATTGTGCCCATTGCGACCGCAATCAACGCCAGCACCAGCAGGATCGCGGACGCACCGGCCCCCATCAGCTGTGGTCTTGCCGGCAGTGCGCTCATGAACCCGCCCGACGCAAGCCGCCGGCGAGCCCGCCCGGAAACAGCAGCAAGGCCAACATCAGCAGAATGTAGGGCACGACATCCTTGACGCCTTCGGGCAATACCAGACCGGCCACAGCCTCGACTGCCCCCAGAAATACGCCTGCAATCAGGGCGCCGGGCAGGCTGGTCATGCCGCCCAGCACGGCTGCCGGAAAGGCCTTGAGGGCAATCAGGCCCATGTTCACATGCACGAAGGTGACCGGTGCGAGCAGCAAGCCCGCACACGCGGCCAGCCCTGCGCCCAGCGCCCATGCGAGGGTGTGCATGGCCGGCACCGATATGCCCATCAAGGCCGCCACCTGGGCGTTCTCGGAGCAGGCACGCAGCGCCAGCCCGGTGCGGGTGTGCTGAAAGAACAGGGTCAACAGGCCGGCCAGCAACAGCGTGGCGACAATCACCACCACATGCTCGGCGGCGATCACCAGCGACCCCAACACCAGTGGCTGGCCGGCAAACGGCAGCGACAGGCGGTGGATCGTCTGACTGGCTGCGGGCACCGCGGTAAGCGCACCACGCAGTATCATCCCCAGGCCAAAGGTGAGCAGCAATGCAGTCAGATGCGGCTGCCCGATCGCGCGCCGCAGCACGCCCCGCTCAAGCACCGCGCCCAGCAGCACCATGGCCGCAACGGCTGCGATGGCCGCCCAGACTATGGGCCAGCCCGCACCCACATTGAGCGCAAGCGCGGCGAACGCGCCGACCATCAACAACTCGCCCTGCATGAAGCTGATGGTTTCGGTGGCCTTGTAGATCAGCACGAACGACAGCGCGACCAGCCCATAAACGCAGCCGACCGC
>JAEUNS010000295.1 GCA_016790005.1 Zoogloeaceae bacterium | reverse complement strand
CAGCAATGATTACCTCGGGCTCGCCAGCCACCCGGCGATTGTCGAGGCTCTGGTCGAAGGCGCCCGCCGCTGGGGCGCCGGCAGTGGCGCTTCACACCTGGTGAGCGGTCACAGCCGCGCCCATGCCCTGCTCGAAGACCGGCTCGGGGCGCTATTTTCCGCCCACATCCCCAACGCCCGCGCGCTCTTGTTCTGCAGCGGCTTCGCCGCCAACCTCGCGCTACTCACCACGCTGGGCGACGGCGCCGCGACGATTTTTGCCGACAAGCTCAACCATGCCTCGCTGGTCGATGGCGGGCTCCTCGCCGCTGCGCGCATGCAGCGCTATCCGCATGTGCGCCTCGACCTGCTGGCCAAACACCTCGCTGAGTGCAGCTCGCCGGTCAAGCTCATCGTCACCGACAGCGTGTTCAGCATGGACGGCGACCTCGCCCCGCTGGCCGAACTGCTTGCGCTGGCCGAAGCACATGATGCCTGGCTGATCATCGACGACGCCCACGGCTTTGGCGTGCTCGGCGCGCACGGACTGGGGGCGCTCGAGCACCTCGGCCTCAGCAGCGAACGCCTGATCGTGATGGGCACCCTGGGCAAGGCTGCCGGCGTGAGCGGCGCGTTCGTGGTCGCCCATCCGGCGGTGATCGAGGCCTTGATACAGGGAGGCCGCAGCTACATCTACACCACCGCGATGCCGCCCGCGCTCGCCCATGCGCTGGGCACCAGCCTGGACCTGATCACCGGCGCCGAAGGCGCTGCCCGCCGGGCTCAGCTGCAGGCGCTGATCGAGGGCTTGCGACAGGGACTGCAGCATGTCATCGAAACCCATCGACCCCAAGGCTGGCGCCTGGGCGACTCGGCGACCGCGATTCAGCCGCTGATCGTGGGCGACAACCACGCCGCCGTCACACTGGCTACCCGGCTCGAACAGGAAGGCCTGTGGGTGCCCGCGATCCGCCCGCCCACCGTACCGGCAGGTAGTGCACGCCTGCGCATCAGCCTCAGCGCAGCCCATACCGCGGACGATGTCGACCGCCTGTGCGCAGCGCTCGCTCGGCTCGCGGCCATGCCGCAACGGGCCGAGCTGCCGGCGCTGCGCGCATGAGCATGGCGATGCGCGGCCTCTTCGTGACCGGCACCGATACCGAAGTCGGCAAGACCCGTGTCAGCGCCGGATTGCTGCATGCCGTGGGTCAGCTCGGCCTGAGCACAGCGGGACTAAAACCGGTGGCCGCCGGTCTGATCGAAACCGACGCGGGTCGCTGCAATGAGGATGTTGCGTTGCTGCGCAGTAGCAGCTCGATCGCGCTCGAACTTCGCGAGGTCGGCCCGTGCCAGCTCGAGGCTGCGTGCGCACCGCACATCGCCGCGGCCGCCGAGGGCAGGCAGATCCGCATCGACGATCTGCTCGCCTCCGCCCGCGATCTCGCACAGCGTGCAGACTGGCTGGTGGTGGAAGGGGTCGGCGGTTTTCGGGTACCCTTCGACGATGTTCGCGACAGCGCCGACCTTGCAGCGGCGCTCGGCCTGCCGGTGGTCATGGTCGTGGGCCTGCGCCTCGGCTGCCTCAACCATGCGCTGCTCACCGCCGAAGCGATTCGCGCGCGCGGGCTGGCGCTCTGCGGCTGGGTGGGCAACACTATCGACCCCGATATGGCTTTCCGAGAACAAAACATCGAGACCTTGCGCCAGTGGCTGCGTCCCGCCCCCTGCCTCGGCATCGTGCCCTGGCTCGACCGGCCCGAGCCGGCCACGGTGGCTGCGAGCCTCGACCGCGATGCCCTCACGAATCTGATCCGAACCACCGCATAAAGAATGAGCGAGACCCTGATGACGACCATCGCCAACGTATCCCCCGAAGCCCTGCGCGCCACCGCGCGCCGCACCGAGCCACGCACTTCGCCCCAAACCGCCGCGCGTTGGCAGGTGGCCGAGGTCGAGGCGCTGTTCGACCTGCCGTTCATGGACCTGATTCATAGTGCGCAGTCGATTCATCGCGAGCATTTCGACCCCAACCAGATCCAGCTCTCCACGCTGCTGTCGATCAAGACCGGCGGCTGCGCCGAGGATTGCGGCTATTGCTCACAGTCGGCGCACTTCGACACCGAGGTCAAAGCCAGCAAGCTGATGGCGATCGACGAAGTGCGCGAGGCCGCGCTCGCCGCCCGCAGCCAGGGCGCGAGCCGCTTCTGCATGGGCGCGGCCTGGCGCAGCCCCAAGGAGCGCGACATGGAGCGCATCACCGAGATGGTGCGCGAGGTCAAGGCGCTCGGCATGGAAACCTGCATGACCCTGGGCATGCTCGACGCCGACCAGGCGAGCACCCTCAAGGATGCAGGCCTCGACTACTACAACCACAACCTCGACACGGCACCCGAGTACTACGGCAGCGTGATCACCACCCGGACTTATCAGGACCGCCTCGACACCCTCGGTCATGTGCGCCAGGCCGGCATCAACGTCTGCGCGGGCGGCATCGTCGGCATGGGTGAAACCCGCAGCCACCGCGCCGGCCTGATCGCCGAGCTCGCCAATCTCGAGCCCTATCCCGAATCGGTGCCGATCAACAACCTGGTGCCGGTCGCCGGCACGCCGCTGGGCAACAGCGAGCGCCTCGACCCGTTCGAGTTCGTGCGCACCATCGCGGTGGCGCGGATCACGATGCCGAAGACCCGCGTGCGCCTGTCGGCTGGGCGTGAAGAGATGGACGACGCATTGCAGGCGCTGTGTTTTCTGGCCGGCGCCAACTCGATCTTTTACGGCGATCGCCTGCTGACGACCCCCAACCCGACCTCACAACGCGACCTCAGGCTGCTCGAGCGGCTGGACATGCGCATCGAAGGCGCAAGCGGCGCATGAGCCTCGCCGAAGCGACTCTGCGCGCTCCGGACGCCTCGGCCGGGGCCGTGTCGGCGCCCTCGGCGCATCTGCGTTTCGACGCGGACTTCGT
>JAEUNS010000289.1 GCA_016790005.1 Zoogloeaceae bacterium | reverse complement strand
GACGATTCTCACCACCAGTTTCGAAGAGGGGCCGAACGGGCCACTGGTGCCCGAACTGAAGGCGCTGTTTCCTGACGCGCCCTATATTGCCCGCCCGGGTCAGATCAACGCCTGGGACAACGACGACTTCGTGAAGGCGGTAAAGGCCACCGGCAAGAAGCAGCTCATCATTGCCGGCGTCGTGACCGAAGTGTGCGTGGCATTTCCGGCGTTGTCGGCACTGGAAGAGGGCTTTGACGTATTCGTGGTCACCGACGCCTCAGGCACCTTCAACGAGCTGACCCGGCAGTCGGCCTGGGACCGCATGTCCGGCGCCGGTGCCCAACTCATGACCTGGTTCGGGCTGGCCTGCGAGCTTCACCGCGACTGGCGCAACGACGTCGAAGGCCTGGGAAGCTTGTTCTCCAACCACATCCCGGACTATCGTAACCTCATCACCAGCTACACCACCCTCAAGAACGTGGCGTAGCTTGCACGATACGCCCCGGGCCGACCCGCCCGGGGATCGACTGCCGCCCTCGCCAGGTTCAAACCAATCTCGAGGCTAAAGTGACGACGACCCCACGACCCGAAACAGGCGCAAACGAGACGGTGACCGGCATCATCGTGCATCAACCGCGCCGCGAAGCTTATGACGAATACGAGCGCTGGCTGACCGAGATCCGCCAAGCCTGCCGGCAGTTTCCAGGCTATCTTTCCACCGACGTGATCCGCCCGGTGGGCGGGCACGAAACCTACACCGTCATCATTCGCTTTGCAGGTGTCGATTCGCTGCGAGCGTGGATCGAATCCGATGTCCGGCAGAGATTTCTGCAGCGCATCGAACACGCGCTCGAGGAGGGTGATCGCTACGTGATCCAGACCGGGCTGGATTTCTGGTTCGCACCACCCGCGGTAAAGCCACCCAAGCGCTGGAAGCAGTTCTTGCTGACGCTGTCGGCGATCTTTCCACTCACGGTCATCGTGCCATGGGCGCTCGCGCCGCTGCTTGGTAGCCTGCACGGCATGGGCGGCTTGCTGCTGGGCAAGCTGGTGGCAGCGAGCGTCATCGTTTATCTGATGGTCTATCTGATCATGCCGCACTACACTCGCCTGGTGGCCAGATGGCTTTACCGCTGACCCCGCAACGCCACCGCTACGACACACGAAAGGGGACTCAAGCATGAGCAACGTCACCACCGAACTCGAATCCGAATGCACGGCCAGCCTTGGCTGCGACGCGATCGAAGTCGTGCTGCAGCCGCGCGACAAGGATCTGGGCGGCTTTTCAGTACGGCGCCTGTTGCCCACCGCGCAGCGCAAGACGGTCGGCCCGTGGATCTTCTTCGACCACATGGGGCCAGCAGACTTTCCCGCTGGCGAGGGCATCAAAGTGCGCCCGCATCCGCATGTGAATCTCGCCACTGTGACCTATCTGTTCGAGGGCGAAATCCTGCACCGCGATTCGCTTGGCAGCCTGCAGACGATTCGCCCAGGCGACATCAACCTGATGGTCGCCGGCCGCGGCATCGTCCATTCCGAGCGCGAGCGCCCGGAACACACCGCCGTGCCCCACCGCCTGCATGGCCTGCAGCTATGGCTGGCCCTGCCCGAGGCTGACGAAGAGGTCGAACC
>JAEUNS010000270.1 GCA_016790005.1 Zoogloeaceae bacterium | reverse complement strand
CGCTATGTGATGGAAGAGCAGCGCCACACCCACAATACCGCGCTCAGGCAGTCCGGTTCGGCCTCGGGCGGTGGATCGAAAATCGAGCTTTTTTGAGAGCACAGATCATGGCGAGTGCGAGACCGGACTCCCGGCAACGATTGACCGTTGTCGAGGACATGACCATCTATAACGCTGCGCAACAAAAACCTCTTCTGCTCGACGCCCTGCAAAAATGCACTACGCTCGAACTCGACCTGTCCGCGGTCGGCGAGGTCGATACCGCGGGTTTTCAGTTACTGGTGCTGGTGAAACGCGAAGCTGCGCGAGCAGGCAAACAGGTCCCCATCGTTGCACACAGCCAGGCAGTGCACGAAGTGGTGGATTTCTTCAACATGGCGGCCACGTTCGGGGATCCCTTGTTGATGCCCGCGCGAGAGCGCTGACATTCGATCCCGACCATGGATGAAATTACCAGCGTATTCGTAACTGAGAGTCGCGAACAACTCGCCGCACTCGAAGAGGCCTTGCTCGCGCTCGAGTCGAATCAGGGCGATGACGACACTCTGAATGCAGTGTTCAGGGCGGCCCATACCATCAAGGGCGGGGCCGGTGTGGTCGAGTGCGACTTCATCGTGGCGTTCACACATGTGGTTGAAAACGCCCTCGATAAGTTGCGCAATGGCGAGATCAAGCTCAGTGGCGATCTGGTGGCGCTGTTGCTGGCCTGCTCCGACCATATCGGCAACCTGCTCGGCGTGCTCGAAGCGGGTGAAACCGGGCCGGGCGAGGATCTGGCTGCAGAGGGCAAGGGTTTGCTCGCCCGGCTGCAGCAGGACTGGCTCGATGGCCACAAGCCCGATCCGAATGCCTTGCCGCGTTCGGGCCCGCCGTCGCCGCGCGATGATGCCGTACATGCGTCGGGTGGCGGTGCGGTCGAGACCGACTGCTGGCACATTTCGCTGCGCTTTGGGCCAAGCGTGCTCAAGAACGGCATGGACCCGCTGTCGCTGCTGCGCTATCTCGGCACCATCGGCCACATCGAGCGCCTCGAGACCATTACCGATGGCATGCCTGCCGCGGATGAAATGGATGCGGAGTCCTGTTATCTGGGTTTCGAGATCAGCTTTTCGTCGTCCGCCGACAAGGCGGCCATCGAGCGGGTGTTCGACTTCGTGCGCGACGAGTGCACCCTCCAGATACTGCCGCCTCACAGCAAGCTCGCGGACTATGTGGCACTGGTCGAGAGCCTGCCCGAAGACACGATGCGCCTCGGCGAGATCCTGGTCCGGGTCGGGGCGCTGACCGAGGCCGAGCTTTCGGCCGGGCTCAACCAGCAGCAGGCGGCGGCTGCCCCGGTCGACCAGGCTGACAAGGCGGCAGCGCAGGATGCGGGGTCGCCATCGCCGATCGGTGAGATCCTGGTTGACCAGAAGGTGGTTCAGCCGGAGTTGGTCGAAGCGGCTGTCGTGAAACAGAAGCTGGTCAGTGAAAAAAAGGCGGCGGAGTCGCGCTTGATCCGCATTCCGGCCGACAAGCTCGACCGCCTCATCGATCTGGTCGGGGAGTTGGTGATTGCCGGTGCGAGCGTCAACCTGCTTGCAAGCAAGAGTGGCCTGAGTGAGCTGGTCGAGGCGACCTCGCTCACCGGCCGCCTGGTCGAGGCCATCCGCGACGCCGCGCTGCAGTTGCGCATGGTGCAGATCGGTGAAACCTTCAACCGCTTCAACCGGGTGGTTCGCGACACCGCACGCGAGTTGGGCAAGGACATCGAACTGGTGATTACCGGTGGCGAGACCGAACTCGACAAGTCGATGGTCGAAAAGATCGGCGACCCGCTCATGCACCTTGTGCGCAACGCCATGGACCACGGCATCGAAGCGCCGGAGCTGCGCACAGCCCATGGCAAGTCGCCGCGTGGGCGGCTCGAACTCAACGCCTACCATGATTCGGGCAGCGTCATCATCGAAGTTGCCGACGATGGCGGCGGACTCAAGCGCGAGCGCATTCTGGCCAAGGCTATCGAGCGCGGAATCATTCAGCCTGGTCAGACCTTGTCTGACGGCGAGGTCTACAACCTGATTTTCGAGGCTGGCTTTTCGACCGTCGAGCAGGTCAGCAACCTGTCCGGGCGCGGCGTCGGCATGGACGTGGTCCGGCGCAACATCCAGAGCCTGCGCGGCACGGTCGAGATCAGCTCGGATGAGGGCAAGGGTTCGCGTTTTGCGATCCGCCTGCCGCTCACACTGGCGATCATCGATGGATTCGTGGTGGGCGTCGGACGCTCCGCATATGTGATACCGCTGGATTCGGTGGTCGAGTGCATCGAACTCGCGACCGGCACCGACGAGCGCGATTACCTCAACCTGCGCGGTGAGGTGCTTCCATTTGTTCGCCTGCGTGACATGTTCGAGGTACGTGGCGAGGCGCCGGCGCGTCAGAACGTCGTGGTTGTGCAGTATGCCGGGCTCAAGGCGGGCATTGTCGTGGATCAGTTGATGGGTGAGTTCCAGACGGTGATCAAACCGCTGGGCAGTATTTTCAGGCATGCAAAGGGCATAGGTGGTTCAACCATTCTCGGCAGCGGCGAGGTGGCGTTGATTCTCGATGTACAGGCGCTGGTGCAGCGTTGCTCCGAGCGTGAGGAACAACGTGGCAGCCATGTACGTGGCGTTCTGACCCAGGCCAATACCTGAGTCGAGTTTAAGTTTCTATTTCCAGCTGGAAGGGCAATCATGAAGAACTTGAAGATCGGGGTCAGGCTCGGAATCGGCTTCGGCATCGTCGTGTTACTGCTTGTGGTCATTGCGGTGGTGGCGCTGATGCGGGTCAATGAGTTGAATAGACAGATCGAATTGACCGTCAAGGATTACTTTCCCAAGACGGTCATTGCCAACAACATATTGGACACGATCAATCTTTCCGCACGGGTAGTGCGCAATCTTGCACTGACCGATGACCCAGCAGTGGCCCGGGCCGAGCGGGCACGAATTGAAGACGCACGTCGGACCAACGGGGGGTATTTCGAAGAGTTGAATCGCACCGTTACCTCGGATGAAGGCAAGCGCCTGATGGCGACCATGACTCAGGCGGCTGGTCCGGCCAGATCAGCGCAGGATCGCATGCTCGAACTGATCGCAAGCGGTCGTGACGAAGAAGCAACTGCGGTCTTGTTTGGCGACTTGCGCACCACCCAGGCCGCATACATGAACGCGGTTACCGCACTGATTGACTATCAATCTAAGCTGATGACAGAAGCGGGCGAAGGCGCTGCCTCTCTCGCATCCGAAACCGGAACGCTTCTGAGCATACTCGGCGCAGTTGCGGTTTTGTTCGCGGTTGGCTTTGGTGTGTTTGTCACCCGCTCGATCACCCGCCCGGTTGGAGAAGTGTTGGACGCGGCCAACAAGATGGCTGCGGGCGACTTCAACTTCACGCTGAAGTCCGACGCCACCGACGAAGTCGGCAATGTGGTCAGGGCAGTGGGCAATGTGCAATCGGGTGTGCGCACCATGATCGACGACGCGGCGATGCTGTCGAAGGCTGCGGTCGAGGGGCGGCTTGCAACCCGTGCCGACGCAAGCAAGCACCAGGGTGATTTCCGCAAAATTGTCGAGGGTGTGAATGGCACGCTCGACGCGGTGATCGGCCCCTTGAATGTTGCCGCGGATTATGTCGACCGGATCGCCAAGGGTGCGATCCCGGCGAAGATCACCGACCCCTACAACGGTGACTTCAACACCATCAAG
>JAEUNS010000211.1 GCA_016790005.1 Zoogloeaceae bacterium | reverse complement strand
GGGCGATCGGGGGTCTTGAAGCTCTGCTGCAACATGTTGTCGAAGCTCGATGTCGACTTTGTGCTGTTGGTCGGCGGCGGCTGACTGGTCAGCAAGTCGGCCTGCGCGGTGGTTTGCGCGAGCTTGTGGGCTTGGGGGATGAACATGACACTTTTCCTCTGACGACAGCGTTGTCGGGGATACCGCAAGGGTCATGCCAGGTGCCTGATTGAGATGAGGCGCTGGAGGCCTGATAGGCCGTCTAGGAAATGCTCAAGCGCGATCGTCGCGTTTGCGTTGATGCCGATTGGCTGAGTGTTCGTCGAGTTGGTGCTGCTCCTGCTTGGCGAGCGCATGCGCCTCACGCTGGATGTGGCGGGTCTGCAGAGTGTCGAATGCCTTGACCCGATTGCGCTCGTTCATCCACATCTGCTTGCCTTCGACGGTGAGATGCCTGGAGCGATCAACCTGCTTGGCCTGGACGTCGATGGCTTCGTCGATGCGGGCCAGAAATGCGGCAAAATTACGCCATGCTTCCGGCCCCATGCCCTCGCGGGCGGCATCCTGAAACCGCTCTTGGTACTCATTGCGGTAACTCTGGAGCAGTTCGAGTTTGCGACAACCCTCGTTCTCGCTCGAAATCAACTCCCCCAAGCGGCGAGTCGCGTCGTCCAAGCGGGTGTGGCTTAGGTCGAGCAAGGGCTTTAGCGGAAATGATTTAGTCATGTACGGTGACGATGCGGATTCCATCGCTTATTTTTAAGAAAGATTGTAACGCTTACACGGCGGGGTGGCTGATAGCCAAGCGGTGTTATTTTTCAGGTGACTGAAAATAGTCGGCCAAGCTGATCGGTGGAACGGGTGTAGTTTTCCTGCTGATTGATCGCCTGTTGCAAAAAGGCTTCCAGGCGCGGGTACATGGCGACGGCTTCATCCAGCAGCGGGTCTGAGCCCGCCTGGTAGGCCCCCACCGAAATCAGGTCGCGCGAGCGCTGATAGCGCGAGAATAATTGCTTGAAGCGCCGAACGAGCTCGAAGTGTTGTGGTGTGACCAGATTGTGCATCGCGCGCGAGATCGATTGCTCGATATCGATGGCCGGGTAGTGGCCCTGATCGGCCAGGCTGCGCGACAGTACGAAGTGACCATCGAGGATTGCGCGGGCGGCATCGGCAATCGGGTCCTGCTGGTCGTCGCCCTCGGCGAGCACGGTGTAGAACGCGGTGATGGAGCCGCCACCGTCGCGTCCGTTGCCAGCGCGCTCGACCAGCGCAGGCAGGCGGGCGAATACGCTCGGTGGATAGCCGCGGGTGACCGGGGGTTCGCCGATCGCCAGTGCGATCTCGCGCTGTGCCATTGCGTAGCGCGTCAGCGAATCCATGATCAGGAGCACCTGCTTGCCCTGGTCACGAAAGTACTCGGCAATCGTGGTGGCGTACGCGGCTCCCTGCAGGCGCATCAGCGGACTTGTGTCCGCAGGTGCGGCGACCACGACCGAGCGTGCCCGTCCGCTGTCACCGAGGTTCTCCTCGATAAACTCCTTCACTTCGCGGCCACGCTCACCGATCAGGCCAACCACGATCACGTCGGCGGCGGTGTAGCGCGCCATCATGCCGATCAGCACTGATTTGCCGACCCCGGAGCCCGCGAACAGCCCGAGTCGCTGGCCGCGGCCGATGGTGAGCATCGAATTGATCGCGCGGATGCCGACATCGAGCACTTGGCGAATGGGCGCGCGCATGAGCGGGTTGAACGGTCGGCTCTGCAGCGAGCGGGTCTCGTCGGTGGCGAGCGGGCCGAGTCCGTCGAGCGGCCGGCCGGCACCATCCACAACCCGACCGAGCAGCGAGTCGCCCACCGGCAGGTGCTTGGCACGATCGGAGGTTCTCCTGCGTGGTGCAATCGGTTCGCCGACGATAGGCTGGCGAACCGGAGGTTCGAGTGGATAGACCGGTGCGCCCGGGGCAAGCCCGAATACATCGTCGGTGGGCATCATGTAGAGCTTGTCGGCATTGAAGCCGACCACCTCGGCTTCGACCGTGCCCCCGCCAAGGGTGATGATCTGGCAACTCGCGCCGAGTGGCAGCTTCAAGCCTTCGGCTTCCATGACCAGACCATTGATTCGGGTGAGCCGGCCCGATACCTGAAAGGCTTGCATTGAGCCGATCATGCGGCGCGTACCCTCCAGATAATTGCGCCAGGTTGCGAGGTGATCACCCATGCGCGTCTATTCTCCCCAATTTGTGTCGCTGCGACCGAGACTCTCGAGCGTACGTTTCCAGCGGGTTTCCATGCTTGCATCGATCTCGCTGCCCGCAGCCTGCAGGCGGCAGCCGCCGCGGGTGATCGTTTCGTCCTCGATGATGCGGTGATGACCGTATTCGAGCGTATCGCCGAGGCTCCCTCGCACCAGGTGCGCATCGTCCGGATGCAGGTGGATACTGACCTGATTCTGGGGCAACTGCTGGAGTGCCTCGCGCACGGTTTCGGCGACCGCGGCAGGGTGGTCGGCCAGGGTGTGACGCACCATCTGGCGTGCGAGCTCAATGGCCAGTACCACGATTTCTTCGGCAACCTCGCCATCCAGGGCGTCCAGAGCTTCATCCATTGCGCCCACGAGCCCGGCCAGTTTGGTGGCCTCGCGGCGTGCTTCTTCCTGTCCCTTCTTGATTCCTTCGGCATGGCCCGCGGCAAAGCCCTCCGCATGGCCTTCGGCCCGCCCCTCGCTGCGTCCCTCCGCACGAGCCTGATCGAACATGGCCTCGATCTCTTCGGCTGTGGGCAGGACCACTTGCGCTTGCGCGGTTTCATCGGAATCGGCGCTATCGAGCGCTGGCTGCGACTGCTCGATTTCCGGGTTTGGTGGCTCGCCGACCAGGCTGTCGGTAGCAGGCCCGGTGTCATCGAAGGACTGCGGCTCCCAGCGTCGGTAGGCGCCGACCGCCTGATGACGCGTCACGCTCACCGGAGTCTCCGCATAATTCGGCCGGGACGGTTAGAGGAAGGCATCGTCGCCGCCCTTGCCACCGAGCATGATCTGGCCCTCCTCGGCGAGCCGGCGCACGGTCTTGAGAATTTCCTTCTGCTCCGCTTCCACTTCCGACAGCCGTACCGGCCCCTTGGCCTCAAGGTCTTCACGCAGCATCTCGGCGGCCCGTTGCGACATGTTCTGGAAGATCTTCTCGCGTAGCTCGGGTGCGGCGCCCTTGAGCGCGATGACCAGCGAGTCGGACTGCACTTCGCGCAGCAGCGTCTGAATGCCGCGATTGTCGATGTCCATGATGTTCTCGAACACGAACATCTCGTCGAGAATCTTTTGAGCGAGGTCCGGATCGTATTCGCGTACGTTGTCGAGCACTGCGGTTTCGGCGGCTGCGCCGACGAAATTGAGAATCTCGGCTGCGTGACGCACGCCACCCATCGAGGCCTTCTTGCTCGTGCTGGCGCCGGCAAGCATCCGGGTCAGCGCCTCGTTGAGCTCCTTGAGTGCAATCGGCTGAACGCCGTCGAGCGTGGCGATCCGCAACAAAACGTCATTGCGCAGGCGGTCGGTGAACTGCTTGAGAATCTCGCCGGCCTGATCGAACTCGAGATGCACCATGATCGTCGCGATGATCTGCGGATGTTCGTTGCGAATCAGATCGGCAGCGGTTGCGGCATCCATCCATTTCAGGCTCTCGATGCCGGCGGTGTCCGAACCCTGCATGATTCGCGAAATGATGTGGGCGGCGCGGTCGTCGCCCAATGCCTTGGTGAGCATTTCGCGAATGTGCGCCTCATCCGGCTCGATCGGGGCACCCTTGGCAGCGTGGATGTCGAGCTCGTCCAGAATCGCCTCGACCCGGCTGCGCGGTTGCGGCTGCAGGCCCGCCATCGCCATGCCCAGCTTTTGCACTTCGCGCGGCCCAAGGTGTTTGAGTACCTCCGATGCTTCGTCTGAGCCGAGTGTCATCAGCAGGAGCGCACTCTTTTCGAGTCCCTCTTCAGGCGTGCTCATTTTTTACCCTCTTCCTTGGCGCCCAGCCATTCCTTGAGCAGGTTGGCTACCATCTTGGGATCGGATTTGGCCAGCTCGCGGGCACGGGCGAGCTTCTCGTCGAAGCTCATGACCCTGGCGCCCGATAGATCGACGATCACGTCTTCGTCCCCTTCTTCCGTGCCGGCGCCCTCGGTATCGTCTGCGACCTCGGGAGGCGGCGGCGTGACGGCCTTGATCAGCGGGCGGATAACCCCAAAATAGACGAAGGCGATCGCCAGTGCCACCAGCAGGTAGCGGCCAAGCTCCTTGGCCAGCGCGAGCATCTCCGGATCCTTCCAGAGCGGCACCGCTTCGCTCGTGTCGCTCACCGCCGCAAACGGAGCGCTCGACACGTTCAGGCTGTCGCCCCGGGTTTGGCTGAAGCCCATTGCTTCACGTACGAGATTGGTGATGCGGGCGATCTCGTCATCAGGTAAGGGCACCGTCTTGGTCGTGCCATTCGGCAGGGTCTCAGTGCGCTGGTTGACCACCACTGCAACCGACAGTCGCTTGATCTGTCCCGGAGCCTGGCGGGTATGCTGGATCGTGCGGTCAAGCTCGTAGTTGAGCGTTGCGCTGCGGTTGCTGTTGAGCGGTAGCACGCCGTCCGGACCCACACCGCCCGGATTGGGGTTTACGATCGGTGCAGTGGCAGGCGCCGGCGGCTGGTTGGTGAGCGCCCCGGGTACGCCACCTGGCCCGGGCTCGCGGGTTTGCTGCTCGGTGGTTTGCTGGCTGCGGATAGCCTGTTCGGGCGACGGGTTGGGGCGGAAGGTCTCGGCGGTCTGCTCGACCTGATTGAAATCGAGTTCGGCAGTGACCTGAGCCTTGTAGTTACCCTCGCCGACGATAGGTGCAAGAATGTTTTCGATGCGCCGGATGAACCCCGCCTCGACCTCGCGTACATAGGTGATCTGCGTGGCATCGAGCCCGGCGTTGCGCAAGGGATCCGAGCCGTGGGTGAGAAGGTTGCCGTTCTGGTCCACCACGCTGACGCGCTCATTGGCCATGTGTGGCACGCTCGACGAAACCAGATGCACGATGCCGGCCACCTGCGAGGGGTCCATCACCCGTCCCGGGTAGAGCGTGACCATCACCGACGCGGAAGGCTTTTGTTCGTCGCGTAGAAAGCCGGTCTGCTTTGGCATGGCGAGATGCACCCGCGCCGCCGACACCGACGAGATTGCCTGGATGGTGCGTCCGAGCTCGCCTTCGAGGGCGCGCTGGAAGTTCACCTGTTCGAGAAATTGCGACACCCCCAGGCGCTGGTTCTCCATGACCTCGAAGCCGACCATGCCGCCCTTGGGGAGCCCTTGGGCTGCCAGCCGCAGACGAATGTCGTGCACGTTGGCGCTCGGGACGAGGATCGCGCTGCCATTGCTCGAGATGCGGTAGGGAACGTTCTGCTGCTGCAGTGCAGTGACGATCGCGCCGCCGTCGCGTTCTTCCAGGTTCGAGAACAGCACCGCATAGTCGGGCGCGCGGCTCCACAGCCACACCCCGACCAGCATTGCGATCGCGAGCGCCAGTGCGGCTGCGCCCGCCATCTTCTGACGTTGCGAAAGTGCGTTGAAACGTTGCAGAGCCAGCGCGGCGGGTGAGACCGCGCCGGTCGCGGTGGCTGTGTCGGCGGTCGCCATGTTCGGATCCCCGGTGCGTCGCATTTACGGATGACTGCATTGTCTCCCGTCGATGGGAATGGGCGTGCCGCGATAAACGGCATTTTTTGCCGCCTATTTGCCGGTTACCATATGTGGCCGAAGTCGTAATCTGCGAACCATTCGGAAGTCCGGAGCCATACCACCCATGCCCGTTCCCGGCATTTCTCCTGCCGCAAGCACGCCAGCTGCAGAACAGCGGCTCGACGCTGTACAGTTGGCCGAGGCCTTCGCGCTGTTTTCACGTGCGTCCGAAGAGTTGTCGAGCGCCTACAACGCGCTTCAGGGCCAGGTGGAGCAACTTACGGAGCGGCTCAACGTGCTCATGGCGGCATTGCCCGCCGGGGTGGTGGTGCTCGATCGGGGGCTGAGGGTCGTGCAGCTCAACCGCGCCGCCGAAGAATTGCTCGGGCGTTCGCTGGAAGGGCATCCGTGGTCGGACGCGGTGCAGACCTTCGAGCCCACCGGCACCGAGGGCGAGGTCATGATCGGCGCCGAGGGTAGCACCCGGCGCGTTGCCCTCTCGCACACTGCGCTTGGTTCGGGGGAGGGTCTGATCGTGCTACTGCATGACGTCACCGAGACCCATCGCATGCGCGAACAGGCCGAGCGCAACGAACGCCTGGCGGCGATGGGTGAAATGGTGGCGGGGCTTGCGCATCAACTGCGTACGCCGCTGTCTGCGGCCCTGCTTTACACCGCCAATCTTCGCCAGGTGGAACTCTCGCCGGCCGATCGCGACAAGGTGGCTGATCGCGCCATCGAGCGCTTGCGCTATCTCGAGCGGCTGATTCGCGACATGCTGCTGTTTGCCAGAGGCGATAGCCTCGGCAGACAGGACTTCGCGGTGTGCGAGCTGGTACTCGAGCTTGCACACACGCTCGAACCCGTGGCGCGCGCGCGCGCCG
>JAEUNS010000267.1 GCA_016790005.1 Zoogloeaceae bacterium | reverse complement strand
GTGCCGGCCATCGCCCGCACGCTCCAGGCCGCGCTCGACAACTGGGCCGACTGCGAAGCGCAATTGCGCCAGGTGTATGAAGCGGTCAATAGCGATGCGGTCGAGACCCAGGCATTCGACCAGACGGCTTGTGCATCACCGTTGCCGCGTGCCTACCAGTGGGCCGACGGATCGGCCTACCTCAACCATGTCGAGCTGGTGCGGCGCGCACGCAATGCCGAGGTGCCGGCGTCGTTCTACACCGACCCGCTGATGTACCAGGGCGGCTCGGACAGCTTCATCGGTCCGCGCGACAAGGTCGTCGCGGACGAAAGCTGGGGCATCGACTTCGAGGCCGAGGTCACGGTGGTGACCGGCGACGTGCCGATGGGCGCAAGCCCGGCCGAGGCTGCCAAGGCGATCCGCCTGGTGATGCTGGTCAATGACGTATCGCTGCGGAACCTGATCCCGAACGAGCTCGCCAAGGGTTTCGGATTTTTCCAGAGCAAGCCGGCTAGCGCGTTCAGCCCGGTGGCGGTCACCCCGGACGAACTGGGTGACGCCTGGAAGGATGCCAAGGTGCATCTGCCGTTGGTCGTCCATCTGAACGGCAAGCTGTTCGGCAAGCCCAACGCCGGCGTCGACATGACTTTCGACTTCGGCCAGCTGGTCGCCCATGTCGCCAAGACCCGCGAGCTCGAGGCAGGGTCGATCATCGGCTCCGGCACGGTCTCGAACAAGCAGGGTGACCTCTGGGGCTCGTCGATCGAGCATGGCGGGGTCGGCTATTGCTGCCTTGCCGAGGTGCGCACCTTCGAGACGATCGAACAGGGCAAGCCGGCGACGCCGTTCATGAGCAACGGTGACGTGGTGCGGGTCGAAATGTTCGATGCCGCGGGTAAGAGCATCTTCGGTACGATCGAGAACACGGTCGTGGCATGACCCGCCTGATCGGCGTGCGGGTCAGGGCAACTGACCCGCACTAACGCCAAGCTTGCTCAGTGCATGAAACGCCAGGGGATTCAGCATGCGTCTTTACACCTACTTTCGCAGTTCCGCGGCCTACCGGGTGCGAGTCGCGCTCAACCTCAAGGGCCTCGCCTGGGAGGCCGTGCCGGTGCACCTGCTGCGCGGCGGCGGAGAGCATCATCAGCCCGACTACCTCGCGCTCAATCCGAACGGGCTGGTGCCCGCGCTGGACGACGACGGCTTGTTGCTTACCCAGTCGCTGGCGATCATCGAGTATCTCGACGAGACCCACCCCGAACCGGCGCTGTTGCCAGGCGATGCGGCTGCTCGGGCTCGAATTCGGGCGATCGCCCAGACGATTGCCTGCGACATTCATCCGATCAATAACCTGCGGGTGTTGCGCTATTTGACCCGCGAGCTGGGCGCGACCGAAGCGCAAAAGACGGCTTGGTATCGCCACTGGACCGAGCTCGGGCTGGCTGCGGTCGAGTCGATGCTTACAAACGATACGCGCACCGGGGTGTTCTGCCATGGCGACAGCCCGACGCTGGCCGACTGCTGTCTGGTGCCGCAGGTCTTCAACGCGCGTCGCTTCGCGTGCGACTTGAGCGCCATGCCGACCCTGCTTCGCATCGTTGAGCGCTGCGAGGCGATGGAGGCCTTCCGCCTGGCAGCGCCCGAACATCAGAGTGATGCCGAGTAGACATCCTGACCGATCACCCACCATGAGTCCGAGTGCCATGACTATCGAACGAGCTTTGTGGACCCCATCGCCCGCGCGCGTTGCCAATACCAATGTGAGCGCATTTCGCCATGCGGCCCACAACCGCTGGGGCGTGGCCTTGCCCGACTACGACGCGCTGTATGCCTGGTCGGTCGATCAGCCCGAGCAGTTCTGGGCGAGTATCTGGGACGATGGCGGCGTGATCGGCACCCGTGGCGAACGGGTGTTGGTGGAGGGTGACAAGATGCCGGGGGCGAAGTGGTTTCCGGATGCGCGCTTGAACTTCGCGCAAAACCTGCTGCGTGTCCGCGGCAGCGGTGACGCGCTGGTGTTCTGGGGCGAGGACAAGGTCCGCTCGCGCGTTAGCCACGACCAGCTCTATCGCGCCGTGGCGCAGTTTGCCGCAGCCCTGCGCGAGCAGGGGGTCGTGGCGGGCGACCGGGTCGCCGCCTACATGCCCAATGTGCCCGAGACCGTGATCGCGATGCTCGCCGCGGCCAGCATCGGCGCGATCTTTACCTCGGCCTCGCCCGACTTTGGGGTGCAGGGTGTGCTCGACCGGTTTGGCCAGACCGAACCCAAGGTGCTGCTCGCCTGCGACGGCTACTTCTATGCCGGCAAGACCGTCGACGTGCTCGGCAAGCTGGGTGAGATCGCAAACCAACTGCCCTCGGTCAGGCGCGTGGTGGTGGTGCCCTATGTGCATCGCGAGCATGATCTGGCCGGCCTGCCCAATGGCTGCATGTTCGGCGACTTCATCGCGCCCTTCAGCGGGGAGGATGAGATCGAGTTCGTGCAGCTACCCTTCGATCACCCGCTCTACATCATGTACTCGTCGGGCACCACCGGCGTGCCCAAGTGCATCGTGCATTGCGCGGGTGGGGCCTTGCTGCAGCATCTGAAGGAGCATCGCCTGCATGCCGATGTGAAGCCAGGCGACCGGGTGTTCTACTTCACCACCTGTGGCTGGATGATGTGGAACTGGTTGGTGTCTGCCCTTGCGGCCGAAGCGACGCTGCTGCTCTATGATGGCTCGCCGTTCGC
>JAEUNS010000228.1 GCA_016790005.1 Zoogloeaceae bacterium | reverse complement strand
GCCTATCGTGCGGCGGTCAGGCCGAACACGAAACTGTTCTTTGTCGAGACGCCCTCCAATCCGCTCACCGAGGTGGTAGACATCGCTGCGGTCGCTGCGGTCGCGCATGAGGCGGGGGCCTTGCTCGCGGTAGATAACTGCTTCTGCACCCCGGCGCTGCAGCAGCCGCTCAAGCTGGGTGCCGATGTCATCATCCATTCGGCCACCAAGTATCTCGATGGCCAGGGCAGGGTGCTGGGCGGGGCGGTCGTCGGCCCGAAGGTAGTCATGGATGAGGTGTTCCGCTTCCTCCGAACGGCCGGGCCCTGCATCTCGCCGTTCAACGCCTGGATCATTCTGAAGGGGCTCGAGACGCTGCGTATTCGCATGGAGGCGCAGTCGGCCAGCGCGTTGTCGCTCGCGCGCTGGCTCGAAGCCCAGCCAGGGGTGGCACGTGTGCATTACCCGGGTCTTGAGTCGCATCCTCAGCATGCGCTGGCCATGCGTCAGCAGCGCAGCGGGGGGGCAATCGTGAGTTTCGAGGTCAAGGGTGCGCGCGAGCAGGCATGGGCGGTCATCGACGCCACCCGGATGCTCTCGATCACCGCCAATCTGGGCGACACCCGCACCACGATCACCCATCCGGCCACGACCACCCACGGCCGGGTTTCGCCCGAGGCACGCGCTGCGGCAGGCATCGGCGAGGGTTTGATCCGGGTGGCCGTCGGACTGGAGGCGGTCGAAGACATTCAGGCCGACCTCGCGCTCGGTTTGTACGGCTAGCGTCGATTCAGCCCCGGTCGCCGGTGTGCGGCGGCGGGTTCGATTGGCGCTGTCAGTGTGCTTGAGGCTGTACCGGGCGGTAGCGGTGTGCGGCGAGCGTGTCGCCATTCCATTCGAGATAGGGCGCGCTGTCGTCCCAGTCCGCCAGAACCCAGCGTTCGCATTCGACGCCATCCACGACGTGCAGGTGGCGTGCAGGCCGGTGGGTATGGCCGTGGATCAGCAGTGGATGGCCGTGGGTGCGGAGCAGGGTTTCGACCGCTTCGCGATTGACGTCCATGATGCCTTCGGATTTTCCCTGCTTGGCCAAGGCACTCTGCTTGCGCAGATTGTCTATGAAAGCCTTGCGCTCGGCCAGCGGCCGCCCCAGAAAGCCTTGCAGCCACTGAGGGTCGCGCACCTGGCGGCGGTAGGCCTGGTAGCCGACATCATCGGTGCACAATTCGTCGCCATGGCTCAGCAGTACCCGTCGATCACCGAGCCTGATCTCGCACGGGTCACTGAGGAGCGCGAGGCGCGCGCGGGCGGCAAAGCCTTCGCCCACCAGAAAGTCACGGTTGCCGCCCATGAAGAAGACGCGCACGCCCTGGTCCGCGAGCCCGGCGAGTGCCGCGCATACGCTGGCCGCCAATGGTGCCTCGACGTCGTCGTCACCCGCCCAGTATTCGAGCAGATCACCCAGGATGTACAAGGCGGTGGCACCCTGCGCCGGGCCGGCGACGAAGGCCATGAAGGCGCGGGTCGTTTCCGGTCGCTCCTCGCTCAGATGCAGGTCGGAGATGAACAGGGTGCGGGACATGCTGGTTTGCCGGCAGCCGTCAGATCACTTCGGCGCGTTCGATCACGACGTCCTCGGCCGGCACGTCCTGATGAAAGCCCTTGGAGCCGGTCTTGACAGTGCGGATCTTGTTCACGACGTCCAGCCCTTCAGTCACGCTGCCGAACACGCAGTAGCCCCAGCCTTGTGCGGTGGGGGCGCTATGGTTCAGAAAACCGTTGTCAGCCACGTTGATGAAGAACTGTGCGGTCGCCGAATGCGGGTCCTGGGTGCGTGCCATCGCGACCGTACCGGCGGTGTTCTTGAGGCCGTTGTCGGCTTCGTTCTTGATCGGCGCCTGAGTGGGCTTCTGGGTCATGCCCGGCTCGAAGCCGCCACCCTGGATCATGAAGCCGTCGATCACGCGGTGAAACACCGTGTTGTCGTAATGACCCGCCTCGACATAGGCGAGAAAGTTCTTGACGGTTTCGGGCGCTTTTGCAGCGTCGAGTTCGATGACGATTTCACCATGATTGGTATGCAGTTTGACGGCCATGCTTGTGGCTCCTGTGCGATTGGGGTTGGATTCCGGACCGGTGAATGAGATCGCCGGAAACAGCGTTGATTGCGGATGCGCCGGATCAGTTGCCTTCCACGACGCGCACCGATTCGATGACCACCGGTGTGGCCGGAACGTTCTGGTAGGGACCTGAATTGGTGGTTGCGACCTTGGCGATCTTGTTCACCACGTCCATGCCTTCGGTAACCTTTCCGAATACCGCATAGCCCCAGCCCTGAGCGTTGGGCGCGCGATGGTTGAGGAACTCATTGTCGGCCACGTTGATGAAGAACTGTGCGGTTGCAGAGTGCGGGTCGTTCGTGCGTGCCATCGCGAGCGTGCCGATCTCGTTCTTGAGCCCGTTATTGGCCTCGTTCTCGATCGGTTTGCCGGTGCTCTTCTGCTTCATCCCGGCATCGAAGCCGCCGCCCTGGATCATGAAACCGTCGATCACGCGATGGAAGATGGTGCCGTTGTACTGATCCTGATTGACATAATTCAGAAAATTCTCGACCGACTTGGGCGCCTTGTCCTGGTAAAGCTCGGCAACGATCCGGCCTTGCGAGGTCTGGATCTCGACGACCGGGTTGGCGGCGAAGGCGGTGGTGCAGGCAAGGGTCAGCACGGCGGTGACAAGGGTATTTCGCATCGGGAATGGCATCCGGGTGAGTTGTGTTGGCTTGCCTCTCGGCCCGCCGTGTGCGCTTGTGAATGTGACATGGCAGGCGCGAGGATGAGTGGCGCGCCGCCGTGCCCGCCGGGTGCGGGTTTCGGTGTGCTATCATCGCTCGCCGTTCAGTCGCAGCAGGTTGCCCGAGAAAGCGGTTCCGCAGTCTACCAACACCCCGGTGTCGGCACAACGACCGTGATTCCCTCGCGCCTGTTCGCCCTCCTTCAGTAACAGTCATACACCCGACCATGATCAACATTCACAACACCCTGACGCGTCGCAAGGATGTCTTCACCCCGATCGAGCCCGGCAAGGTGAGAATGTATGTGTGCGGAATGACGGTGTACGACTTCTGCCATCTGGGCCATGCGCGAGTGATGGTGGTGTTCGACATGGTTGCGCGCTGGTTGCGGGCGAGCGGCTTCGACGTGACCTATGTGCGCAACATCACCGACATCGACGACAAGATCATTCGCCGCGCCCAGGAGAATGGCGAAACCATCCGTGCGCTCACCAACCGCTTCATCGCTGCGATGCATGAAGATGCCGACGCGCTCGGAGTGCTGCGGCCCGATCATGAGCCGCGTGCCACCGAGTACGTCGCCAGCATGCAGACCATCATCGCGCGGCTGACCGAAAAGGGCCTGGCCTATGTGGCCGACAGCCGTGACGTCTGCTTCGCGGTTCGCAAGTTCGACGGCTACGGCAAGCTTTCAGGCAAGTCGCTCGACGAACTGCGCGCGGGTGAGCGTGTCGAGGTTGCAGGCGACAAGCGTGATCCGCTCGATTTCGTGCTGTGGAAGCGTGCCCGCGAAGAAGAGCCGGAAGAGGTGAAGTGGGCATCGCCCTGGGGCGCGGGCCGGCCGGGCTGGCATATCGAGTGCTCGGCGATGAGCTCCGACCTGCTCGGCGATCATTTCGACATCCACGGCGGGGGACAGGATCTGCAGTTTCCCCATCATGAGAACGAGATCGCCCAGTCCGAGGGCGCGCACGGGCATGCCTTCGTCAATTACTGGATGCACAACGGTTTCGTGCGGGTGGACGACGAGAAGATGTCGAAGTCGCTCGGCAACTTCTTCACGATTCGCGATGTGCTCAAGGCGTTCGACCCCGAGGTGGTGCGCTTCTTCATCCTGCGTGCGCACTATCGCAGCCCGCTCAACTATTCGGATGCCCATCTGCAGGATGCCCGTAGCGCGCTGACCCGGCTGTACACCGCTCTGCGCGGCGCGCCGCAGGTCGCGGAGCCCGACTGGAACGAAGCGCATGCGCTGCGCTTCAAGGCGGCGATGGATGACGACTTCAACACCCCGGAGGCGGTCGCGGTGTTGTTCGAACTGGCCAATCGGGTCAATCGCGGCGAAACGGCCATGGCGGGCCAGTTGCGCGCGCTGGGCGCGGTGCTGGGCCTGCTCGAACGCGATGCCGAAGTATTTTTGAAAGCGAGTGTGGGCGAGGCCGATCGTGAACTCGATGCGGTAGGCATCGAGGCGCGGATCGAGGTGCGCAGCGCGGCCAAGAAGGCGCGCGATTTCGCGCTGGCCGATGGCATTCGTGCCGAGCTGCTGGCGGCCGGGGTGGTGCTGGAGGATTCGCCTTCGGGTACCACCTGGCGGCGCGCCTGAACGAAACTTGCTGCGTCGGCGAACACCGGCGCGGGTAGCATGAGCGCACTCAGCCCTGACAAGCGACGCGGCCGCTACGGCATGCGCCGCACCCTGGAGACTCCCATATGGCTTCATCCCCTGAAAACGTCAGCATGGCGCTGTTCTGCGACTTCGAGAACGTCGCGCTCGGCGTGCGCGACGCCAAATACGAGAAGTTCGACATCAAGCCGGTGCTCGAGCGTCTGTTGCTCAAGGGCAGCATCGTGGTCAAGAAGGCCTATTGCGACTGGGATCGCTACAAGGGCTTCAAGGCCACCATGCACGAGGCCAATTTCGAGCTGATCGAGATTCCGCATGTGCGTCAGTCCGGCAAGAACTCGGCCGACATCCGGCTGGTCGTCGATGCGCTCGACCTTTGCTACACCAAGTCGCATGTCAATACCTTCGTCATCATCAGCGGCGACTCGGACTTCTCGCCCCTGGTGTCGAAACTGCGCGAGAATGCCAAGCAGGTGATCGGGGTCGGGGTGAAGCAATCGACCTCGGATCTGTTGATCGCCAACTGCGACGAGTTCATCTTTTACGATGATCTGGTGCGCGAAGGCCAGCGCGCCGCCAAGCGCGATGCCCAGCCGCAGGCACCGGCCAAGCGCTCGCCCGACGAAGAGAAGCGGCGCAAGGAGGAACTTGAGGCGCGCCGCAGCAAGGCCATCGAGATTGCGGTGCAGACCTTCGAGGCGCTGGTTTCCGAGCGCGGCGACAGTGGCAAGATCTGGGCGTCGATGCTCAAGGAGGCGATCAAACGCCGCAAGCCCGACTTCAACGAGTCTTACTATGGATTTCGCGCCTTCGGCAATCTGCTCGAAGAGGCGCAGGCGCGTGGCCTGCTCGAGTTCGGTCGCGACGAAAAATCGGGCGCCTATGTGTATCGCAGCAGTGCCGTGGCGAGCGATGTCGGCAATCTGGCGGGCAGCGCCGGCGAGAGTGCCCAGCGTGA
>JAEUNS010000227.1 GCA_016790005.1 Zoogloeaceae bacterium | reverse complement strand
GACTGAGGCGGTTCGCGACCCAAGGGCAGTACTGTGGACTGCTCTTGGGGCCTTACTCGGTCGTGCGACTGCTGGTTAATCAGCAAGCTTGGTGATGGCCTCGCGACTGCCGGCCTGTTCGCGCAACCGGAATTTCTGGATCTGTCCGGTCGCCGTTTTGGGTAATTCAAGAAACACTACGCGACGCGGGCATTTGAAATGCGCCAGGCTTTCTCGGCAGAAGGCGATGACGTCGGCCTCAGAAATGTCGTTCATGCCGGGCTTCAGTTCAACGAAGGCGCAGGGTGTCTCTCCCCATTTCGCATCGGGCTGTGCGACGACTGCGGCGTACAGCACCCCAGGCATGCGATAGATGACCTCCTCGATCTCGACGGACGATATGTTCTCGCCCCCGGAAATAATGATGTCCTTGGATCGATCGGTAATCTGCATGTAGCCATCGGAATGGACGATTGCGATATCTCCGGTATGGAACCAGCCACCATCGAAGGCTTTGGCTGTCGACGCGGGGTTTTTCAGGTAACCCATCATCACGGTATTGCCACGAACGAGAATCTCGCCTGTAGAGTGGGCATCGTTGGGGGTTGGCTCGAGTGTCACCGTGTCGCCGACCATGAGGTGCTCCAGCGCCGCCGCGCGCACTCCTTGGCGCGCCTTCAAACGGCCTCGCTGGTCTGCGGGCAACGAATCCCACTCTTCGTGCCAGGCGCAGCTGACCGGAGTGCCCGAGATTTCGGTGATGCCAAATACGTGATCGACATCGAAGCCCATGCCCCCCACCGCCTCCAGCACCGCCGCCGGCGGCGGAGATCCGGCGGTCAGCACGCGCACTCGACGGGGTAACGGCCGACGTTCTGACTCCGGGGTGCTTGCGATACCCGACAAGATGATGGGCGCCGCACAGAAGTGATCAACACCGTGCTCGAAGATGGCCGCAAAGACATTAGCCGCGCTCACCTTGCGCAGGCACACATGCGTCCCCGCTGCAGCTGTGATTGCCCAGGTGAAGCACCACCCGTTGGCGTGGAACATGGGAAGCGTCCACAAATAGATCGGTGCTCGCGGCAGTGGCCAGTTCGTCATCTGCAGCAGGCTCATGAGGTAGGTGCCCCGGTGGCTCGGCACAACCCCCTTCGGATCACCCGTCGTACCGGACGTGTAGTTCAGTGCGATCGGTGACCACTCATCCGTCGGCCAATGACCGGGAAACCCAGGATCACCGCTCGCCAGCAGCGACTCATAATCCGTTTCACCAATGGAGGGGCCCTCGGGAGCCTCATGATCATTGATATCGATCACTCGCGGAGGATTGGGCACGGCTCGCAAGGCATCCTTAATCAGCGGAGCGAATTCCCGATCCACCAACAAGAGTTTGCATTCGCCATGGCGCAGGATGAATGCCGCGCCTTCGGCATCAAGGCGGCAGTTGATCGCATTCAGGACGGCACCCGACAGCGGGATCCCGAAATGGGCTTCAAGCATCGCGGGCGTGTTCGGCGCGATGATGGAAACCGTGTCACCAGGAACGATTCCCAACTTCGTTAGTGCGGATGCCAGGCGATAGCAACGCTCACGCGTTTCTGCCCACGTCTGCTTGAGCTGTCCGTGAACAATGGCGATTCGATGAGGATAGACCTCTGCCGCCCGATCAATGAAACCCAGGGGGGTCATCGGAACAAAATTGGCCGAGTTTTTGCCGAGGCCTTCAGAATATGCCTTTGCGCTCATGGTCTTGTTTCCTTTTATCGGTCGTGAAAGGTGGTAAAGGCGCTTACGGGAATACGATCGGAAACCAGGCTGTTCTCAATGCAACTGTGATCCGCGTAGCCCAGGCTCATGCCGCAAACGAACATCTGGTCTTCCGGAATGGCAAGTTCTTTGGTGATGACCTGGTGAAATGGGTTGAATGCTGCCTGGGGACAGGTATCCAGTCCTCGGGCACGGGCAGCAACCATGATGCTTTGCAGAAACATGCCATAGTCAATCAGGCTGCCTCGTCCCATGCCTCGATCGAGGGTGAACATCAGACCGAC
Source organism: Zoogloeaceae bacterium (assembly GCA_016790005.1). GTDB lineage: Bacteria > Pseudomonadota > Gammaproteobacteria > Burkholderiales > Rhodocyclaceae > UBA2357. Next base: position 5,827 of record JAEUNS010000227.1, on the reverse strand, counting down.
CGGCGCTCCGAAGAACGTGTAGTTCCTGCCGTGCTGAGCGTGCATGCGGGGCTTGTCCGACTTTTCGATGCCGAGCAGTCCATACAAATCCCAGCCAATCTTGCGGCGGCGATCCAGATAGGGATCTACCCACTTCTCCGGGTAGTAGTCGTATGGCTCTTGGTGCTCAGCCATGAGCGCGGAGTCGTTGTAAACACGTAGGATGGCCTCGCTCAGGCGATCCTTGGCAGCGCCAGTCACCACATGCACTTGCCAAGGCTGGGTATTGACCCCGGATGCGCAATAGCGTGCGACGTTCAAAATGTCTTCGATGTCGTCCTTGGCGACAGGGATGTCACGGAATGCTCGTATCGAGCGACGGGATGCGAGTGCCCAATCAACCGCCTGTTGAAGCGTATTCGTAGGCATGTTGTCGGGAGGGGTGATTCGATTGTTCATTTGGCTAAACTCAAACAATGACTCGGGTTAGCAGGGCTGGCGACGAGACCGAGTAGGTCACTCGCCATCCGGACGGGACAAGCTCAATAATGGAAGCAACAATCAGGTCATTGCATCTTGTTCGGCAGCCAGTGCACGATTTCTGGGAGGATCGCAATCAGCAGCAGATTCAGCAAAAGGAGGATGACGAAAGGAAACGCTCCCATCACGATGTCGCGGAATGGAACGGTTGAATTGATCCCCCGCAGAACGAAGAGGATGATTCCGACCGGCGGGGTAATCAGGCCGATTTCGGCCACCAACATAAGCGCGACGCCAAACCAGATGGCGTCATAACCTGCCAGGACGACGATAGGGAACGTGATACTGACGGTCATCAGGATCATCGAGATCGGATCGATGAACATGCCCAGCACAACGTAGACACCGACAATCCCGACCATCAGCATCCAGGGCGCGAGGTCCTGCGCCTTGACCAGTTCCACCAGCATTTGGGGAACGCGAGAGTAATCAACCACCCAGCCGAATACCCCGGAGCCGATTACGATGATCATCACGCAACTGGTAAGAACGGCCGTTTCAGCCAAGGATTCGGTGATCATCGTCCAGGTTAGCTGACGCCGCTGGGCCACGATGAGTGCCGAGATGGCCGCCCCAACGGCTCCCGCTTCAGTCGGCGTGGCAATCCCGAGATAAAGTACCGAGAACACCGAGACGATCAGGATGACGAACGGCACAACTGGAATGAGCGCGGCCCGCTTCTCCGACCAACTGTATCTGCGCGTCTCTCCCGCCGAGCCGGGGACCAGTACCGACCATGCCAATACCATCAGCATCATGCTAAAAAGCACGACCAAGCCGGGAATGACCGCCGCCGCAAATAGCAGGGTCACAGGTGCGCCGACGGCCGCCCCATAGATGATCAATGGGATGCTGGGAGGAATCAGGATGCCCAGCGTACCGCCACCGGCGATAGCCCCCATGGTCATCCTGGGGCTGTAACCGCGTGCAATCATCTCTTGGCCGGCCGTTTTGCCGATGGTTGCAGCAGTCGCGATACTCGATCCGGAAAAGGCCGCGAATATGCCGCCGGCGCCGATGGTGGCATGTGCCAGCCCGCCTGGCAGGCGTCCCGTCCAGGCAGTCAGCGCGTTGAACAGGCCAACAGTGATACCCGAACGCATCAGGATGCTACCCATCAGGATGAACATCGGGACGGCCGAATAGGTAAAGCTGTTTGCGCCATTCCAGAGCCGGTCGGCAACTGCCGACAACTGCGGCGTAGGCAGTAGGAAAGCCAGACCCAAGAGGCCGGTAAGCCCTAGCCCCAACCCCACCTCCATGCCCAGGCCAAGTAGAACGACGAGGGTGCAGAGAAGCAGTAGCCCGACCTGCAAGGAATCACCACCGGATGTCGCAGCGTACGCCAAAGCGCTCGACGCCAATACCAAGGTCAAAGACAGGGCCATTCGCCGTCCGTGATGAAGACCTGCGCTCACAACGCAAGCGCCGGCAATCAACACCAACCCCGAGCTGATGCGGACCCCGGCAATCTCAAGGCTGTGGTTGCCAATGGCGATGGCCAGTACGCACCCCAGAACAACGGAGGAGTGCGATATCCACTGAGCAGCCCGATTCAATCCAGCCGAATGACGATCCATGCGGTTTAGCATTGCGATCAGCAGAACAGCCATGCCAATGAGAACCAAGGATTGCGGAATCCACAGCTGGATCGAGAGTAAGCCCCAGCTGCGAGAATCGATGGTGTACTCCGAAACGACAAAGCGCACCATTTGCCAAACGGAGCTGGCAACAAAGAACACACCCAGCCACTCTGCAAAGCGCATGACCGGTTGTCGCAGCTTCTCGGGAAGCATATCCACAGCAAACTCAATGCGGATGTGTTCCTTGCGTCGATAAGCCAGGCCCAGAGAGAGAAAGACGATGCCGACGACCAGGTAAGTCGATATCTCGGTGACCCAATAGGTGGGTTCGTTAAAAAAATAACGTGAGATCACCTCGTAGGCCACGATGAGGAGAAGTACGGCAACCATCAACGCCCCCAAGGCCCCGGTCACCGAAGTAAGGTGCCGCACGTCCAGGAGGCGCGATCCGACAACGGGGCGAACCCCTGGTGGCGCGGCTTGCGCTCGCCGAGAATCAATGTATTCGGACATTATCTATCTCTCTGTCGGGATCGGGGGGACTACTGCGCGGCAGTGCGCGACGTGTCGCGTACCTGCTTGAGAAGGGCGGACCCATCGAAGCCTTTCTCGTTGGCTCTGCGGACCCAGGCATCGGTGACCGGACTTACCGCGTCAGGCGAGAAGATCATGGTGCGTTGCGCATTGTCTGCGACCCAGACATTCGACCCCCTATTGCGCATGCCTTCGATGCACTCTGCCGAATTGCTCGCATACTCCTTCCACATCCTCTCCTCGATCTCCTTGCCGACACGTGTCAGCGCACTCTGCGCAGCAGGCGACAGGCTCTTCCATACATCCTGGTTGATCAGCACGGCCCATCCCTGAATAGGACCGATGCCCCAATCCTGCACATTGGATGCACTTCTCCAGAGTTCCTGGTGATAGGCGTAGCAGGCCGGTGTAAACAATCCATCAATGACGCGACGCTCAAGCCCAGCCGCAATTTCGGCCGCGTCGAGCGGTGTCGGACGCGCCCCGAGAGCAGCAATGAACTGCGCTGTTTCAGCGTTATGGACGCGGATCTTCATCCCCTGAAAATCCTGGAGAGACGTCACGGGCTTCGTCGTCAGCAGCAAGTGTGGCGACCATGCGCCTTCCACCAAAGGGATCGCATTCCAGTTTTCTTGCCAGATTCGACGCAAGTCCTCGCGCCAAAAACCATCGAGGGCGGCCTGGTATTCAGCCTGTGTCTGAATCACCCCGGGCAGGCTCTGCAAGCCCATGATTGGTTCCGACCCAGAGATGTACGGATGAACACCGAGTACGAGGTCTACCCGTCCCTCACGAACTGCGGGCGATAGTTGCGCTCCCTTGAGCAGAGAGTCGTTAACGACAATCGACACGCCTTCCGCTAGCAACGCCTCATTAGCCTTTTCAGCAAAGCGCTTCGTCACCATGTCGGCCGTTGTGCCGGGCACTGTCATCGTGCCAAGCGTCAATTGCCGGGCTTCAGCATGCAGGCTCGAGAAGGCCATCACGGCGGCCGTTGCAACGCCCATCCAGCCAAATTTCAGATTCTTGGTCATGCCTTTGTCTCCTAGATGTTGTTGAAGAGGTCACCGGGTCATACACCCAGAAGCCTCGGAAGAAAGTATTGCACGATAATCCACAAATGTGCAATAACGAAAATAACAATTCTTTTTTATGCGCATAATGGATTTTGCGCTATGCTCCGGACGAGAACTGTGTGCATCAGGATTTGAAGGTGCTTGGCCTTGGCTGAACACCGATCCAATCGGGGGATACCAGCACAGGTCAAAGCTTGTGCTTGCCCTACCGGCGCAACGGGATTCGATCGTTCATGCCCAGAATCTGTGATTTCTATCAGGCAAGAAGGGCGCGCCAGCGACGTTGGGGCGTGTGGTCGAGCGGTGGTGTGCGTTGCGTGATCCTGCACCGGGTCATACGTACCCGCCTGCGCGCTGTGCTCAATGCGCGATATCTGTCAGGCAATTCAGTAGAATGAGCCAGGCCTCCAGGTGTCGTCCCATACGGAGTTGCTCGACCCTTGCACCAACTACCGATCGAGATGCCGAAAAATTCACAATGCTGATGACAAAAGATGAAAGTGCTGCAGAGTCCACCAAGATCGAAGCGGTCGGTGGTCGCGTCAGCATTCATAGACGGAAGAACAGTCGCTATTGGCAATGCCAATGCACCATCAACGGAAAGACGCACCGTGTCAGTTCCAGAACACGTGATCTGAGTGAGGCGCAGCGCTTTGCCACGGTCTGGTATCTGCAGTTGTCGGAAGAGAATGTTGGTGGCCTACTTGTTCCACCGGGCGATACGGAGCTACCCCCCAGCGAGGGACAGTTCTCAACTGCCTTGTCCTCTGCCACCATTCATGGCAAGACCGACCGAATTGTCTCGGTGGCAGTGAAGCTGGTTTCCGAGTTCGGCTTTCGCAATACGCAGATGAATACCATCGCAGAGCACTCAGGGCTGGCCCTCAGCACGCTGTATCGTCACTTTCAGTCGAAAAACGAGCTGATGAAGGCGCTCGTCGCGAAGGTATCCGGCCACGAAGTCAATGTCGCGGCCGGTGCGGCAATGACTGAAGGCAATCCGCCCAGCCGTCTCGAGTTGGCAATCCGGACCTTCGCGCTGCGCGCAATTCGCGGACGCAAACTTGCCCATGCATTGGTTGCTGAGCCCGTCGATGCCGAAATCGAGACTGAACGATTGCGTTATCGACGCAGATTGATGCGTGTTTATGAGACCGTTATCCGCGAAGGAATGCTGGACGGAAGCATTGGCAATCAGGATCCTGAGGTTTCCGCAGGATGTATTGTCGGGGCCCTATTTGAGGGCCTGGTCGGCCCTCTTGCGCTGCAAATCGACCTGTCGGAAGAAGAGCGAACAGAACGTGCGGAACGCATTATTGTTTTTTGCATGCGGGGAGTAATGGGGGCTCCGCTCAATCACCTACCCGCCAGGTGATTTTTCCGTATGACGAATGAGCCAAAGCTGATCTGGGAGGATTTCACTGTTGGGCGAATCTGGAATCACGGATTTCATACAGTGTCTGAAGCCGAGATCATGTCTTTTGCGGCGTTGTATGACCCACTTCCGATGCACCTCGATCCGATCCTCGCGCGTGAAAGTCCACTGGGCGTGTTCTGCGCCAGCGGCATTCATACTTTGGCAATTGCTCAGCGCGCGCTCTGTGACGCTGTCCTCAAGAATACGCATGTGATTGCCGGTGGAGGTATCGACAGGGTGAGGATGTGCGCACCGGTGGTGCCAGGCGACGTCCTCCGGGTGAGAGTCCTCGTCGGCAGGACATGGCAACATCCAAAAAAGCCGTGCTGCGGTTGGATAATGTTACAGATAGAAGTCCTGCGTCACGACAATTACATCGTTATGAACTATGAGCTAACACTGCTTGTGCGACGAGCCAGGTCAACCTGAATGCGCTGCCGGTCGGGCCTCGAAGGTACCAAGATTCGCGCCAACGCCAAGGTAAATGTGACCGCCTACGAAACACGGATCATGAAGGTGGTCGGGGGTGTTTGCCAGGTGTTGTCACGGATGTGTGCGATGTGTTCCCTCAGGTCCGGAAGCGACTGACCGCCTCGGTCAGGCTCTTCGCAGCGCGTTCAAGCGTCGCCACTTCGCTGGAAGTATGGCCTGCTGCTTCGCTGCTTTCTTCTGCCATCCGGGTTACGCCGTCGACCCGC
>JAEUNS010000160.1 GCA_016790005.1 Zoogloeaceae bacterium | reverse complement strand
CCTGCGAGTTTGGAGCATACCCCAATCAGGTCTATCCTATGAGTCCAAGTTAGGGATTTGCCGGCGAGGCCGGGCGTGGGAGTGGCAAGAATGAGTCTGGTAGAGCAGATTTCCGCCTATGGCGATTGGCGTGACAGCGTGGGTGAGGCCGTGCAGCGCTTGCGGCAGTGGTTGGTGCGCAATGATGTCGGCGACGCTCAAACCGACCTGCGGCTACAGTATGTGCTTGAACGCCTGCGCGACGACAAGCTCACCATCGCGTTCGTCGCCGAGTTTTCGCGTGGCAAGTCCGAGCTCATCAATGCGATCTTCTTCTCGGATTATGGCGACCGGGTGCTGCCCTCCAGCGCCGGGCGCACCACCATGTGCCCTACCGAATTGCAATGGACGCCTGGTGCCCGCGCCGAGATCCGGCTGTTGCCGATTCGTTCGCGCGCAAACAACGTCAGCGTTTCGGACCTGAAGCAAGTGCCCGAGGCCTGGGTGGTCGAGGCGCTCGACAGCGACGCCCTGCCGAGTCTGCAGGCGGCGGTGTCGAGGGTCGGCGAGACCGAGCGGGTTCCGGCTGAGGAATGCCGCAGCCTCGGGTTTTCAGTTGACCCCAGTGGCGATCGCGGGCTCAAGCCCGATCGTGACGGCTTGGTCGAGATCCCGCGCTGGCGCCATGCAGTCATCCAGTTTCGTCACCCACTGCTTGAGCAGGGGTTGGTGGTGCTCGATACACCTGGCCTGAATGCGATCGGAGCCGAGCCCGAGCTGACTTTCTCGCTGCTGCCCAATGCGCATGCGGTGCTGTTCATTCTGGCCGCCGATACCGGCGTGACCCAAAGCGATCTGGCAATCTGGCGCGAGTATGTTCAGAGCGGAAAGGGCGCACGCAAGGGGCGCATGGTGGTGCTCAACAAGATCGATGGCCTGTGGGACGGCCTGCGCGAGGACGCGCGCATCGATGCCGAGATCGAGCGTCAGGTGGTGTCGGTGTCACAAATGCTAGACGTACCGCGGTCGAGCGTTTTTCCGGTGTCGGCGCAAAAGGGGCTGGTTGGGCGCATTCGTGGCGACAAGGCCTTGGTGGCGCGCAGTCGCCTGGCTGTGCTCGAGCAGGCGCTGTCGATCGATGTGTTGCCGACCAAGCAGCAGATCATCGCCGAGAATGCGCGCGCCGAGACGCAGGAACTCATCGCGCAGACACGTTCGCTGCTCAATGCCCGCCTGTGCGGTATTCGCGAACAGCTCGCCGAGCTCACCGACCTGCGCGGCAAGAATCAGAGCGTCATCGAATACATGATGCGCAAGATTCGCGCTGAAAAAAACGAGTTCGAGCAGGGGCTTCAAAAATATTATGCGGTACGCACGGTATTCTCGAACCTGACCAACAATCTGCTCGGCCACCTCGGGCTCGAAACCTTGCGCGACGAAACACGGCGTACCCGCGAGGCCATGCAGGAATCGAGCTTTACCCGGGGCCTGAGCGAAGCGATGGAGGGGTTCTTTGCGCGCCTGCGAAACAATCTCGAAAAGTCCAGCGCCGAGATCAACGAGATCACCACGATGCTCGACACGATGTATCGCCGTTTCAGTGTCGAACATGGCCTCAAGCTCACGCCCCCGGATGCGTTTTCGACAACGCTTTACGAAAAGGAGCTCGACCGGCTCGAGGATGTCTTCAATCGTCAGGTCAATTCGACCTTGACGCTCGTCACGACCAGCAAGCAGGCGCTCACCGAGAAGTTCTTCGAAACCGTGGCGGTTCAGGCGCGGCGAACATTCGAGATTGCGAATCGCGACGTAGAACAGTGGTTGCGGGCCGTGATGTCACCGCTCGAAACCCAGGTGCGGGAATACCAGCTGCAGTTGAAGCGCCGGCTTGAAAGCGTCAAGCGGATCCACCAGGCGACGGATACGCTGGAGGACCGGGTCGATGAACTGAAGAGCGCAGAGGGTACTCAGCTCGCCCAGCAGGCAGAGCTCAATGCGCTCGAGGCGCGCATTCTTCAAGCGCTTGGTCCTGTTGATGATGATCGTGCGGCGCCGGGTGTCGATCTCGACAAGGCCGCTTGATGGGCTGAAGATACTCGTTATGACGAATGTGTTGCGATGAAAACGGCGCAGCCTCGAGGGGCTGCGCCGGCATGCGGGATCACTTGTTGGTCAGTTTCAGGAACTTCTCCATGAGCTGATCTTTGCTTTCGACGATATCAGGGTTCAGCGGGATACAGTCCACAGGGCAAACCTGTTGGCACTGTGGTTCGTCGAAATGACCGACGCACTCGGTGCATTTGTTCGGGTCGATCTCATAAATCTCATCGCCCTGGTAAATGGCACCGTTGGGGCACTCGGGTTCGCACACATCGCAATTGATGCATTCATCGGTGATCATCAAGGCCATGACTTTTGAATCTCCAGTATTTACGATTTGATAGGGTTGTTGCGACGCAGTCGCTCAAGCACGGGCGGCTGCACGAATTTGCTCACGTCGCCGCCAAGGCGCGCGATCTCGCGCACCATCGTGGCTGAAATGAACATGTATTCTTCGGCCGGTGTCATGAATACGGTTTCGACGTTCGGGTAGAGCTTGCGGTTCATCCCGGCCATCTGAAACTCATACTCGAAGTCCGACACGGCCCGCAGCCCGCGCAGGATCAGGCGTGCATCGGTCGTGTGGAGAAAGTCCATGAGCAGACCGTCGAAACCCATCACCTCGACATTCGGGAAGGGCGCCACAATCTCTCTCGCGATCGCAACCCGCTCTGCGAGCGGAAACAGCGGCATCTTCGCCCGACTCTCGGCCACTGCGACGATGAGCCTGTCGAACAGCAAGGCACCGCGCCTCACCAGATCTTCATGGCCGCGGGTGAAAGGGTCGAAGGTGCCGGGATAGACCGCCACCGCTTCTTTCATTCGACTGTTCCTTGCATCAAGTGAAAATTGACCTGTCCGGCCCGACCTTGTCTGACCACCTTCCAGTCGCCAAGCCCGGTCAGCGGCACTTCGGATTCGACATACAGCCAGCCTTCCGGGTCGAGCAGCCGACCGAGCAGGGGTTCGATACGGGCGAGCCAACCCTGATTGTAGGGAGGGTCGAGAAAGACGATATCGAACTTGCGCGAGCACGAATGAACGAATTCTAGCGCATCGCTAGGGATCAACTCTACTTGCGCTGCCTGTAGGGTTATTCGAGTTGCACGCAGGGCCGCAAACACGCGCGGATTGTATTCGACCATGCTCACATGCGCAGCGCCCCGCGACGCGGCCTCGAACCCGAGGATGCCGGTACCGGCGAACAGATCAAGACAACGCAGCCCCTCGAGATCTTGCCCCAGCCAGTTGAACAGCGTTTCGCGCACTCGGTCCGGCGTCGGGCGAAGCCCCGGTGCCTTGGCGACTTCGATCAGGCGCGAGCGCCATTGCCCGCCAACGATCCGAACACGGCTCAATTCGGCGTTCCTGCTGCAGTTGGTACCGAGTCTCCATCGCCGCCCGCGATCACGGTGACAAGGTGCTCGGGTTTGACCCGCCTTGCGAACGCATCTCGCACCTGCTCGGCCGTGACCTTCGCGATATGGCCAGTGTAGGCATCCAACCAGTCGAGAGGAAGGCGGTAGAAACCGATCATGGCCACGTATTCGAGAATATTCCGGTTGGAATCCAGGCGCAGACCGAAGCCATTGATGAAATTGTCGCGTGCCGCGCTCAATTCGGTTTCGGTCGGACCTTCGGCGATGAATCCCCTTACCACCTCATCCACCACCGCCAACGCCGCGTCGGCCTGACTACCG
>JAEUNS010000116.1 GCA_016790005.1 Zoogloeaceae bacterium | reverse complement strand
CAAAGCTCCGCGTTTTCAGGAGTTCGGTGACCCGTTCGATGAAAAGCTCGAGCGCATTCTTCTCGTCGAGGGCGGCACGAATACGTGTTTCGGCGCCCTGCACGGTAACGCCAGCAGCGATGATCGCTGCGACCGACTCGCTAACTGCGCGATCAAGCGGCGCCTGGAAAGACCGGGCATCCCGGACGAACTTCATTCGCCCGGAGCGCAGGATGGCCCGGCTTCAGCCCGACGAAATCTTTCATCCATCTCGACCTGCCACTCATCGGCGGTGATGGCTGGTAGCAAATCCAGCCGCCCCAATTTGAACTGTTCGATCTTGAGCCTGACGAAGGCGTCGGTCATCTCGTCGACTTCTTCGGATTCGCCTGTTTCAAGATCCAACATAAAACGATTCTTGCCAAGCCGGCTGACCCGAACCTGGGTACTTGCAGCATTGGCGTCACTCGCACCCGTCAGCAATACGACCGATGCGCCTGTATCGAAGGTCAGCGACGCAGCCCCCAGCCGGGACCCCACCTCTCCCAGACTCTCGCGAATCGCCTTCTTGAGGATGGCAGTCATCGCACCCCCTTTACTATTGACCGTCAGTTCGGTGAATAGCAGATCTTCGCCGACGATCGGTACAGGTTGATATTGCTCGCGCATCCCGGACCTCCATGAATAAGAGTGTTCCAGAATCTGGAACACTCTTAACATAGTCACCCGCGGTGCTCGTGTCAATGAGCACCGACAGGGCATGAGATCCGCCCGACATGACTACGCAGTCACGAAAGAAGTTCAAGAAAATTCACGGGATGCCAGAACACCAACAAACAACGGACCGGCATGAAACGAATATGGCGCGCTCGGCGGGGATCGAACCCACAACCCCTGGCTTCGGAGGCCAGTACTCTATCCATTGAGCTACGAGCGCGTGACACAGAAGTCCGAACGAACTCCGGCGGCAAGGCGCAAGAGGATAACCCGGATCACCCGCCAAGTCCATGCCGCAGAAGCACAAAAAGTCTGTCAGACAGTTATAATCGCGCTTTCGCTTCCGGTCAGACAACTCAAAGGGATCCAAGCATGTCGAATTCTCGTCTAAAGGGCGCCGCCGGTCGGCATACTCGTTTCGCCACCCCCGTCGCCTGCGTGCTGGCGGCCTTGGTAGTGGTCGCCTGTGGAAAATCCAATGAGGTCGACCTCGAGCGAACCGCATCGCTGATCCAGCCCGTTGCGCGGCTTGAACTAAAGATGGTCAAGGAAGAACCGGGCAAGCGCACCGGTGAGCAGATTTACAAGAACGTATGCACCAGCTGCCACGCGGCTGGTGTGCTTGGCGCACCGGCAACCGGCGATGCGGCTGCATGGGCACCCCGCCTGGCGCAGGGCTTCGAAGCCTTGGTCGCCTCGGTCACCAATGGCAAGAATGCCATGCCGGCCAAAGGCGGCGGTACGGACCTGACCGACACCGAGATCCAGCGTGCCGTGGCCTATCTGACCAACACCGCGGGTGGGAACTTCACCGAGCCGCCAGTCGAGTAAGTTCGATTTGAATGGCAACATTGAATAAAGGTGGCTTCGTGCCACCTTTATTTTCGTTGAACGCTGTTTTGGAGAACATGGCGCTCAATCCTTGGCTATACGGTTCTCCAGCATGGCCATCAGATTGGCAACGCGCGCCCGGCCGTCCTCACGTGACACCGGGGTGTTGGTCTTGCGGTCGTTCATCTTGAGGTCGCTGCCCATTTCGGCGATGAAGCGGCTCGGTTCGCACACGCGGCTTTCCTTGCCCATCTTGCGACGCTCACACCAACTGATATTGAGCGTGCGCTGCGCACGGGTGATGCCCACGTACATCAGGCGCCGCTCCTCGTCGATCTTCTCTTCGTCGATGCTCGACTGGTGGGGCAGGAGCCCCTCTTCGACTCCGATCATGAACACGTGCTTGAACTCCAGCCCCTTCGAAGCATGCAGGGTCGCAAGCTGGACGCCGTCGAAGTCAGCGTCTTCCTTGTCGAGCATCGAGATCAGCGCAATCGTCTGGGTCAGCTCCAGCAGGTTCTTGCCATCTTCTTCGCCCTTGCGTCCAAGCCAACCGACAAAGTCTCGCACATTGCTCCATTTACTCTCGGCCTCGCGCGGGTCGTGGTGTTCGAACAGCCACGCTTCATAGCGGATCGCGGAGAGCAGGTCTTCGAGCAATTGCGCGGCCGGCTCGCGCGGTGCGCGGTACTGGATGCGGTTGATGAAGCCGGCAAACTCCTGGAGCAGTTCGAGCTGACGCGGGTTGAGGTGTTGGGTCACGCCCTCTTCAAACACCGCGGCAAACAGGCTCACATGACGCCGACCGGCATAGTTGCCGAGCGCCTCCAGGGTGCTCGCACCCACACCCCGGCGCGGCATCGTGATCGCGCGGATGAAGGCGAGATCGTCGTCTTCGTTGACCATCAAACGCAGATAAGCAATCAGGTCACGAATTTCGGCCTTGTCGAAGAACGATTGCCCGCCCGAGATCACATAGGGGATCTTGTTGTTGCGCAGTTGCTGCTCGATCAGGCGGGCCTGATGATTGCCGCGATACAGAACGGCATAGTCGGAGAAGCGGGTGCGGTGTTCAAACTTGTGGGTCGAGATCTTCATCGCGACCGATTCCGCCTCATGCTCGGCATCGCGACAATTGGTAATCACGATCTGCTCGCCCGCACCATGCTCGGACCACAAGCGCTTTTCGAACAGCTTCTCGTTGTTGGCGATCAGGGTGTTGGCCGCCGCCAGGATGCGGGCGGACGAGCGGTAGTTCTGCTCCAGCTTGATGACCTTGAGCGCGGGGTAATCCTGCTTCAGCAGTTTCAGGTTCTCGACGTCGGCACCGCGCCAGGCGTAGATCGCCTGATCGTCGTCACCCACGGCGGTAAACGCGCCCCGCACCCCGGCCAGGCTGCGCAGCAGGCGGTATTGGGCGCGGTTGGTGTCCTGATATTCGTCTATCAGCAGGTAGCGCAGGCGATTCTGCCAGCGCTCGCGAACCTCGGGATGATTCTCGAACAGAAGCACCGGCAGTGCGATCAGGTCATCGAAATCGACCGCCTGGTAAGCGCGCAGGGTGCGCTCGTATTCGGCGTAAAGCGTGGCGGCGGCGCTCGACAGCTCGTTTTCGGCAAGCCGTGCCGCCTCGTCCGGCGTGATCATCGCATTCTTCCAGGACGAGATCTGCCACTGCATCTGCTTCGCAATACCCTTGTCGGCGTCGCGCGCGATCTCCGAGACAATCTGTACGGTGTCGGATGCATCGAGAATCGAGAACTGCGGCTTGAGCCCGCAGTGTTTTGCCTCTTGGCGAATGATGCGCACACCCAGCGCATGAAACGTACAGACCGTAAGCCCCCCTGGCGCCCTTCCGCCCATCAGACCTGCGACCCGCTCACTCATCTCCCTGGCTGCCTTGTTGGTGAACGTGATCGCTGCAATATTGGCCGGGTTTATGCCGCACTCGTTCACCAGCCACACGATCTTGTGGGTAATGACCCGCGTCTTGCCGCTGCCGGCACCGGCGAGTACCAGACTGGGGCCGTCTAGATAGCGGATGGCCTCGCGCTGCGGAGCATTCAGATGGGCAGACATGGGACTCACTATTGAGGAAAGACTTGCGCACCGCCTAAGCGATGGGGCCTTGGTGAATTTTAACCGATCGCTGCAGCGGCATCCGAGTCGATACTGCTCGACAGCAGCGCGTCAATCGGCATAATGGGCAACTACACCCACAGGGGAGCGGACGACCATGAGCACCAAGACCCGATCTGAGGAGCCCATCCTGTCGGAATCGGAACTGTTGGCGATGCCAGACAGCGACTATATGAATGTCCAGCAGCTGGCATTCTTCCGCCATCTGCTCGACAGAATGCGCACCGAGTTGCTCGACAACGGGCAATCGACGATCACGCATCTTCAGGAAACCGAGGCCACGCCGGACGAAGCCGACCGCGCCACCCAAGAAGAAGAACATGTACTCGAGCAGCGGATTCGCGACCGTGAACGCAAGCTGATCCACAAGATCGACAGTGCCCTAAACCGCATTGCCAACAACACCTACGGCTATTGCGAAGCCTCGGGAGAGCCGATCGGCTTGAGACGACTCATCGCCCGTCCGACCGCCACACTGAGCATCGAAGAGCAGGAAAGACACGAGCGCGCCGAGCGACAATTCCGCTGAATTTACGCTTGGCGCGCCAAGCATGCGACCGGAAGTCTGGGGCACGACAGCCGCGACCTCCCGATCCTGAACAGCCCAAGCACCCCTTGCACCCCTTGCAGGCTCGCGCAGCGGCTGCTGCGGGGCCGTTCAAACCACGCCTGCACCATGGGCCTGCTGGTCAGCCCAATAACTTGAACGCACCATCGGGCCGCAGGCGGCATTCCGAAAACCCATCTTCAGCGCTTCGGTTTCGAACAACTTGAAGGTGTCCGGGTGCACATAGCGCAATACGGGCAGATGCCCACCCGAGGGCTGGAGGTATTGGCCGATGGTGAGCATGTCGACGTCATGGGCACGCAAGTCACGCAAAACCTCCAGAATCTCGTCATCGGTCTCGCCCAGGCCGACCATCAAACCTGATTTGGTCGGTACCTCGGGGTGGCGCGCCTTGAACTCCTTCAGGAGCTTGAGCGAATAGGCATAGTCCGAGCCCGGCCTGGCCTGCTTGTAAAGGCGTGGCACGGTCTCGAGGTTGTGGTTCATTACATCCGGGGGCGCCTGATCGAAGATCTCGAGGGCAATATCCATGCGGCCACGAAAATCGGGTACCAGAACTTCGATCGTGGTCTTGGGTGAAGCCTCACGCGTGGCACGGATGCAATCGGCAAAGTGCTGAGCACCACCGTCGCGAAGGTCGTCGCGGTCAACCGAGGTGATCACGACATAGTTCAGTCGCATCGCCGCGATGGTCTTGGCG
>JAEUNS010000027.1 GCA_016790005.1 Zoogloeaceae bacterium | reverse complement strand
GCCTTATCGACGACATACTCGGGGGTGGTAACCTTTCCGCAATCGTGCAGCCAACCCGCGAGGTGCACCGCCTCCCAGCCCTGGGCGTCGAGATCAAAATCACGATAGGGCCCGTCCGTGGCATCGCAGGCAGCGCGCGCGAGCATCTTGGCGAGTTCGGGTACTCGTCCGCAATGCCCTCCGGTGTAAGCGCTCTTTGCGTCGATGGCGCTTGCGATTACCTTCACGAACGATTCAAACAGCGCGCGTTGCAGCTTGATGAGCTCCTGGTTCTCGAGCGACACCGCGGCTGATCCGGAGAGTGCGTCGACAAAGCCAAGGAGTGAATCTTCAGCCCGCTTATCGAGCAGCAGCAACAAGGCTCCGACCAGATCACCCTCGCGGTTCTTCAGCGGAACGCCGATCGCATGTTTCGCGGCGACCATTTCCACGGACAGGCCGAGCTTCGAGCGGTCTTCGGCGCTGAGCACGAAGTCCGTAACCGCCTGGCCGGCAAGCGCATTGCTTGCAGTGAAGACAGGTGCATCCAGATCGATCTTGCACAAACTGGCAGCAAGCATCTTTCCATCGGCCCGCATTGCCGCAGCTGGCGTGAGGCGGGCATCATCGGCCAGGTACAACACTCCCGCCTGCGCCGAGGCAGCCGACAAGGTTTCGGAGAGCAATCGCGGCAGCAGGGTATCGAAGTCCCTCTCCCCTGCCACTGCGGTGTTGATGTCCAGGAAGCGGCGAATGGTTCGCTTCATGCCCCCCATCGTGGCCGCCAGTTCCTGCACTTCCTTTACGACCGACTTCACCTTGATCGGCTCGGAGAACTCGAAGCGGCGAATTGCCTCGGCTTCACGCGCAAGCGTGCGCAATGGACCCGAGAGTCCGCGGGCAATCGCCCACGTTACCGGTATCGAAAGCAGCACGATCAAGCTTGTTACCCACACCGAGACGTCACGCACCTGAAAGGCCGACGCGAGCAACTCGCTTTCAGGCAGCGCGTTGACGAGGAACAGTCTGCTACCGTTTGCGGCAAGCGCCTGCACATTGACCCGCCAGGTCTCCTCGCCCAATTGAATCTGCAGATTGTGTTCGGCTCCGTCACCCAGTGTGGTCAGCGTCTCCGAGATCGCGGCCAGGACTGGCACACCGAAATCGCTGACTGGAATCAGTGTCAGGTCACCCTGCTCGTTGTCTGCACCCCTGCGCAGACGCTCGGCGTCTTCATGCGCAATCACGAATCCATTTGCATCAAGCAAGGCTATTTGCGCGCTCGGGGTGATCTTTTGCGCAGCGAGGCTGGCGCTCAGGGTTTCAAGCAGTATGTCGGCGCCGATGATCACGCCGCTGGCGCCTGCTGCGGGCGTTGCCAGCGTAGTGCCCACCTTGCGGTTGGAAAAGAATACATACGGTGCTGTTTGAACCGCGCCGCCCGTCGCGATTGCGTCGCGATACCAGTTTCGCTTGCGCGGATCGTACTCGCGCGGGTACTCAGGCCGATAGTCGATGTGCAAGGTCTCCAGGCCGCCACTCAGGAAGCGGAACTCGCCTGGCGAGTCGGAGTGCCGATCGATTATCTGCAATACGTAGGCGGTATCGGGGGGCGCACCCAGGCTTTTCCGCTCATCTTCATTAAAGACCCGGCGCATGAAGAAGAAGTCGCCATCCGGATAGGCGAGGTAGAGCGAGGACAGCGCGTCCGAGTGCGTGAGCGCCGTGTGAAGGAATGGCACACCGGCAAGCCTTTCCGCGGTCGCGCCCGCGTTCGGAAGCGCGCTGTGGCCCAGCAGACTTGCGGCCATCTCTGCCGGCGAGAACAGGCGCTGCAACTCTGCACGCGTCTCACGGCTGATGCGCTCGGTAAGATCGTCGGCAACCGTCTCGAGCATGTCGAGGCTGAACCGATAGCCCAGTCCGCCGATCAACGCACCAACCAGGAGCGTCAGAACTACAAACAGCGTCGAAATGTGAACATGCAGTGGATATTGGCGAGTCATCGTCCGGGACCTCAACAACGCTTCCAGATCAGCCGCGCAGGTGTGCGCCCTCCTCCGCCTGACCAGCGCAGCCGATTACGCGTGAGAGCGCTCACCGGTGATCCAGCGATTCAAGCATCCGAGCGCTGGTGCTTAAAGAGACTCGAGCAGTTTGCGTACTCTTACCATTGCATCCTGAAGCACGCTCTCGATGCGGGCGAAAGCAATCGATGTTTCGCTGCCCGCACGTCCGGCGGCATGGTTCGCAACCACATTGACTGCGGCGTAAGGAAGATCCAATTCGCGCGCGAGCGCAGCTTCCGGCATGCCGGTCATGCCGACGACGTCGGCGCCATCTCTTTCCAGACGGTTGACTTCGGCGGCGGTTTCGAGTCTGGGGCCCTGGGTGGCCGCATAAACCGCACCATCATGCACCACGATGCCCGCGCTGGATGCGGCAGCAAGAATCCGCGCCCTCACCTGATCGTCGTACGGTCTGGTGAAGTCGATATGATGGACAGGTTTGTCGCCACCCTCGAAAAAAGTCGCGACCCGCCCCCATGTGTAGTCGATGATCTGATTCGGCACCACCAACTCGCCCGGCCCGAGGTCGCTCCGAATGCCGCCGACTGAAGCCACCGAGACCACGGCTGAGACTTTTGCATGCTTCAGCGCCCAGATGTTCGCCCGGTAATTGACCAGATGCGGCGGGATGGTGTGGCCATAGCCGTGCCGTGCCAGGAATACTACCGGATGACCGCCCAACTCGCCGAAGGTCAGCGCACCCGAGGGCTCGCCATAAGGCGTGCGAACGACTTCGCGACGCACGATTGAAAGGTTGGAAAGCTGGGTGAGTCCGCTACCGCCGATAATCGCCAACATGTAGATACGCTCCGCTGAAAGGCGCGCCGATTCTAGCACGCAGGCCGATCGTCGAAGGGCACCACGAAAAGCGGGGCAAGAGTTCCCGAAACAGTGTGGAGGAATTGGCCGCAAAACCACAGACTCCGATGCTGCATCGCGACATCAGATGTTATAATTTAGAACTTTATTCAAAATATCGGCCTACCATGTCCCGCGCCATACGAAACATCGCCATCATCGCACACGTCGATCACGGCAAAACCACCCTTGTCGACCAGTTGCTGAGGCAGTCTGGCACCTTCGCAGCTCACCAGAGCATGGGCGAACGGATCATGGACAGCAACGATATCGAAAAGGAACGTGGCATCACGATTCTTTCGAAGAATTGTGCAATCCAGTACCGCGACACCCACATCAACATCGTTGACACCCCGGGGCATGCTGACTTTGGTGGCGAGGTCGAGCGCGTGCTCTCGATGGTCGATGGCGTGTTGTTACTGGTCGATGCAGTCGAAGGCCCGATGCCCCAGACGCGCTTCGTCACCCGCAAGGCCCTGGCTTTGGGGCTCAAGCCGATCGTCGTGATCAACAAGATCGACCGCCCGGGTAGCCGTCCCGACTGGGTCATCAATCACACCTTCGACTTGTTCGACAAGCTCGGGGCAACCGAGCAGCAACTTGATTTTCCGGTTGTTTACGCCTCCGCCCTGAACGGCTACGCGATGCTCGATGCAAGCGAAAAGGGCACGGACATGAAGCCGCTCTTCGAAGCGATTCTCTCCCACACGCCCCAACCTGAAGTCGACGCCGAAGGCTCGCTGCAACTCCAGATCTGTTCGCTCGATTACTCCACCTATATTGGACAGCTCGGAATTGGCCGTATCAAGCGCGGCCGGATTCGCCCGAACCAGGAAGTTGTGGTGATGTATGGCGAGGAAAACCGGGGCAAGGCGAAGGTTGGCCAGGTGCTCACCTTCAAGGGGCTCGACCGCAGCCAGGCCGAATCGGCAGAAGCGGGCGATATCGTTCTGGTATCCGGCATCGATCAGGTCAACATTGGCGTAACCCTGTGTGATCCCGAACGCCTCGAAGGCATGAAGCCGATCGCGGTCGACGAACCGACCCTGACCATGAACTTCATGGTGAACAACTCGCCGCTTGCAGGGCGCGAGGGCAAGTTCGTGACCAGCCGCCAGATTCGCGAGCGGCTCGAAAAGGAGTTGCTCAAGAACGTGGCGCTGCGGGTCGAATATACCAACGACTCCGACGTGTTCGTGGTGTCCGGACGGGGCGAGCTTCATCTCACGATTCTGCTCGAAAATATGCGCCGTGAAGGTTTCGAACTCGCTGTGGGTCGTCCGCGCGTGGTCTTCCGCGAGGTGGATGGTGCCAAGTTCGAACCCTACGAAATGCTTACCGTCGATGTGGATGAAGAGCACCAGGGCGCGATCATGGAAGAGCTGGGCCGTCGCCGTGGCGACCTCCAGGACATGCAGCCCGATGGCCGCGGCCGCGTGCGTCTTGAGTACCGCATTCCGGCGCGGGGCCTGATCGGCTTTCAGGGCGAGTTCCTGACCCTGACGCGCGGCACCGGTCTGGCGAGCCATGTGTTCGACGACTACGGCCCGATGGCCGGCGCCATGAGCGAGCGACGCAATGGCGTGCTGATCTCGCAGGACGACGGCCAGGCTGTCGCCTATGCGCTGTGGAAGCTCCAGGATCGCGGCCGGATGTTCGTCAGCCATAACGACCCGGTCTACGAAGGCATGATCATCGGCATTCACAGCCGTGACAACGATCTGGTGGTGAACCCGATCAAGGGCAAGCAGCTGACCAACGTGCGTGCCTCGGGCACCGATGAGGCCGTTCGTCTGGTGCCGCCGATCCAGCTCAGCCTGGAGTCGGCCATCGAGTTCATCGCCGACGACGAACTGGTCGAAATCACACCCAAGTCGATTCGGCTGCGCAAGCGCTACCTGACCGAAAACGAACGCAAGCGGGCAGCAAAGGCCGAAGGCTGAGCAATGATTTCCAGGGCGCTACCGGTCTGCCGGCAGCGCCCTGGACCTCCGCCATCATGGATAGCTTGCATCACCGTTGCTGCCGGATGCAAAAAACTGATCAAGATCCTGCTTGCGGGTCGAGGCTCGAGCGCTCCTGCCGGGAGCCATATTCTCCTCGGTCGAAGTCGGCGGTGCTTTGGGGGCTTCGAGCAGGTTTTCTGTGATTCTCGACAACATGAAAGGAAAGAACGGGTTCGAATTCACCCGAAAGATCGTGTCGAGATTCATCATCAATGCGCCGCGCTCTCCCCGTGCCACAAGGTTTCCGAGCGAAACGCCAAAATTGTCGTTTGGATCCGGCGTCAGTCCGTAGAGTCCGTCTTCGGGTGGAAACGGCAAGGCCACATGCGAGAGTGAAAAGATCTCTGCCGGATAGGCAATGCCCAAGGGCCGGGAACGCTCGGTCGCCTGCCCTGCTGCGATCGAGCGCACGAGCATCTCGCTACTACCCACCGATTCATTGGCAACCACCGTCAGCGTGAATCGTGAGGGCGGTTCGGGCATCATCTGCTCGAGCGCATTCGCCGAGTTGGCGCGCAGCAGCGGCTCAAACTTTACATTCCGGTTTACATCGAAAAGCACCAGTTCACTGCCATTGGCCGGAAGATACTCGTAAAGCGCCGAAATCACCGCGGGTGTGCTCACCGTGTTGTCGACCACGGACTGAAAGGTGAGCATGGGCGGCAAGGCGCCAAGCGCCTTCGTCTCCGACAACCGCACAATCTGCGCCTGTAGTGCCGTCGAGAGCCGGTGTGACTGGCGCGCGCCATTTACCGGAAACGAGTTGTACTTGAATGGATTGAACTCCGGCTGATTCCCCAGCCAGGCGCTCTTGGCAAAGGCAGGAAAGATCGCAGGCAAGCCCGCCAGCCCGGCAAAGCGTGCAAAGCGTGTCACCCCGATCATCGGCGAGATCAGCACGACGCGATCGACGCGCGGCAGTTGCTCATCGTCGATGGTGTCGAGCACATACTTGACCGCGAGCGCGCCGCCATTCGAATAACCAACGATGTGTAGAGGCTTCTCGCCCACCCTTTTGCTTGCCTCGCGGACCGCCAGCCGCGTAGCAGCGCTCCATGACTCCCAGTCGACCTTGGTCAGCCCGCCCGGTACGGTGCCATGACCGGGCAGGCGGATACCCAGCGCCACAAATCCCGCTTCGGCATAGGCTCTTGCGATATGTCGGCCGCTGTAAGGTGAGTCCGTCAGGCCGTGCAGGAGTACGACCGCACCGACGGTGTCGCCGGAGGGTTCGAGGACGAACGAGCGATTCCAGTCCTGTGCAAAGCGTGCGGGATTGACCGGACTCTCGGAGAAGTAGCGGTTATACGGCACCCAGCTACCTGGCTCAAGCTTCTGGCTGACCTCGGTGCGCAGACTGGTGAAGATTTCATCCTCAGCCCGAAGGTAGTCGCTCCAGTCAGCCTGGTCGAGCGCCTTGATGTCGAGCTCGCGCGGCACGAAAGTGTGCCAGGGCTCGAGCGGCGGGCCCTGCTGCTTGTCATAGGCAACAAACCCCAAAACCGAGATGACAAGCAGGGTAATGACGGCTACTGCCCAGCGAAGGGGCCGAAAGAAAAATTGCATGGGAGCCCCCAACGCTTGGGTTGAGATCAGACGTTTGTACAAGCCAGAAAGCTACAGGCGCAGCAACTTGCTTTTGGGCGATGGCCGCGCAAACTGTGGAGTTAGCGGACCTAGCGGGCTACCCGTGCGGTGGAGCCGTCGCGGATCACACGCACCCAGTCACCTGGCCTGAAATTGTCACCTTCGTCTTCCTGAACGATCGAGATCAGCTGACCGTTTTGCAGACGTACCGTAACTTCGACGCCGGGCATGCTGGTTGCACGGTTTTCGATTGCCGATCCTGCAGCACCTCCGGCCACTGCCCCCAACACCGTTGCGATCGAGCGCCCGGTTCCGCCCCCAACAGCGCTACCGGCAAGACCGCCAACGGCAGCGCCCGCCACGGGCCCGACGAGGCTGCGGGTACCCTCGATACGCACGAACCTGACGGCATCGACGGTGCCATACTCGACTGTCATCGCCCGACGGGTTTCGCCACGCTCGAACGAGGCACCGCCGGTCGAGCTTGCACATCCGGCCAATCCAAGAACTGCACAGGCAACGAGGACAAATTGATTGATTTTCATCTGATTTTCACCATTCATAGGTTGGTTGCCACTTTATCGCGACCCTCGTGCACAAAACGCAGGAGCAGGTACGCATTGATGTGGCAGCGACGGGCATACGAGTTGATATCGCAAGGGCCAGATTGTACCGAAAGCGACATTGTCATTTCCGCCAATTTTTTGTACACACAGCCTTGACTAATGTTTCGTCGTGTAAGCATCGGGCGTGGCCCCTGACCAATGATCGAGCGTATCGACCACATGCGGAATCGCTGGCGGCACCCCATCCCCGTAGAAAACCCGCACGAACATCCCTCGGTGCGAAGTACTGACGATCACCGGTGGCGGATAGTCCGGCAGCGCCACCGAGTCCAACGCAACCACGCCGTCACCGATGATCTCGCTCGCCTCGTTCAGCAATCCCGCAATCAGAATCACCGGAACAGTGGAAGGCCACGGCCGGGCATTGAGCGCCTTGAGAAAGTCGCTACCTGGACGCAGATCGATCTTGGCCACCCCGGTGCCATCACGCAACCCGGCAAATGCAGGATGACGCTTTTCGGCAATGGCCGGAAACTGGTCGCGAAACTCAAGCAAAGCACGCATACGCGCCCATTCCGAACCTTTATTGGGGGTCCCACCGAGAATTGCACCGGCAACCGGTGCGCCTTCGACGCGTGCAACTGCATCGACCGGATGCCGCCACAG
Source organism: Zoogloeaceae bacterium (assembly GCA_016790005.1). Lineage (GTDB taxonomy): Bacteria > Pseudomonadota > Gammaproteobacteria > Burkholderiales > Rhodocyclaceae > UBA2357. Next base: position 559 of record JAEUNS010000027.1, on the reverse strand, counting down.
CGACACGAACTCCCGGATCACCAAGCCGCCCATGCTGTGACCGACCAGAAACACGGGGCGACCGGGATCGAGCGCAGGCCAATGACTGGCAAGAAAGCCGGCGCTGCGGTCGATGCCCTGATCGTTGGGGTAGCGCAGCTCCCATACCTGATGGCCGCGATCGACCAGCGCCGGGATCATGTCGTTCCAGATCGTTCCCGGCTCATCCAGACCGTGAATCAGAACAACTACCGGTGCATCTGCCCCGCCCGCGCTGCGCAGGTGAAGTCCGTGCCAGCCATCCGCCTGATCCATCACATCGCTAAATCGGGTTTCGAGCCATTCGTGAGCCGCAACCCGCAATTCGCGCTCGGCAGCAGGGTTGGACTCGCTCCACCCCGTCCAGGCGATCCAGGCAAGAGCGATCGAGCCGAGAATAGCCCAAAGTGCCCTGCGCCGCCCGGGCTTGAGCTTGCGATCATCCATTGAGCCTTGATCCGTTCAGATCGAGCGGTTTGCAAGATACTCGGCGAATTCCTTGCCCACTTCGGGATGGCGCAAACCAAATTCGACCGAGGCC
>JAEUNS010000007.1 GCA_016790005.1 Zoogloeaceae bacterium | reverse complement strand
GGGGCGGGCGCACGTGACGGTACCGATCCGCTCATCGTTCTGCCCCGCCTCAAAGACATCGCCGACATCACCGACCTGAAGATCGAGACGGTCTCGCGCACGATCAGCCAGCTCAATGATGGGGGCGAACTGACGATCGAGAATCATCGTCAGGTTCGTCTGTTCCATGCGGTCGGGGCCTGAGTGCGCGGCGATGCTAGTTCCCGCGATGCCGGAACACGCCAATCCGCACCGGGCCGAGGCATGACTTTGCCGGGCAGTAACATGCGGTTTGCAAGGGCGGCGCTCGGATGAGCGGGCGCATCCTTAACCTGCGCCTGCTCGCCTGCCTCGCCATGGTGGCGATGCTGCTCAGCGTTTCGTTTCCGATCGTTGCTCAGCTTGTCGATCGGCTGCAGGGAGAAGCGTCGCGCTTCGAGGTGTGTACCGCCAAGGGCGTAATGCTGTTGAGCGGGGATCGTGATCGCCAGGACGACGATCATGCGGTGCGGGTGCCTGCTTGTCCTTACTGCACTGCACATGCCCCAGTGCTGCTGCCGCCCCGCGAGTGGGTGCCGCTGTTTGCTCCAATCATTCTGCATCACATGCCGCCAGCCGCAAGCCGGCACCGAATCGTGCAGCGCCAGCCATGGGCGCTCGCCCATGCGCGGGCGCCCCCCACTTTCTATTGATCTCCTTGCCGGCTGCATGCGCCATCTGCGCTCTGCGGGCCGGTATCTCTAGGTGCCGTCGGCACCCGTTTTAAGTGAATCGTTTCGAGTTTCGGTTGGGTCGGTGGGCTGGCGCCTATGCCGAGGTACGCCTTCGTGCCGAATTTCCGGTGCGTGGGGCCCTTGGGAGTCGCTGAGCCTCCGCGTGCGCACCGCGCCCGACGCCGGTCTCAACGACCAGAATTTATACGTGGATTGGGCTGCCAATCAGGAGTTTCAAAAATGAAGAACAAACCCGCTTTCAAAGCTATTTCTACATACGTGCTGTCAGGTGTTGCGTTTGCGGTGTTGTCGGCATGTGGTGGTGGCGGCAGCAACGCTGATGTCAGCGAACCGACGCAACCCGAGCCGCGCGCGGTTTCGATTCAGTTCGCAGGCGTCGCCGGTACAGCGCCAGTGAGTTGCTCGCAGCCGGTGGCGGCGCTCGGAAGCGGCGCGCTCCAGTCCGAACTCAAGGATTTTCGCTTCTATGTTTCGGAGGTCAGCCTCAAGCGTGCGGATGGCAGCTTCGTACCGCTGGCGATGTCGATCGACGACTGGCAGCATGAAAGTGCAGTTGCACTCATCGATCTCGAGGATGGCACCGGGAGTTGCGCTGGTCGCGGTACGGCCGGAATGAACGCTTCGATCCGGGGCACCGTGCCCGGGGGTGACTATGTGGGCGTTCGCATGACCGTGGGTGTGCCGTCGGCCGTCAATCATTCCGATACGGCCGCATCCGCTGCCCCCCTCGACAGCCAGGCGATGGCGTGGTCATGGCAGGCCGGGCGCAAGTTCGCCAAGATCGAGATCGCGCCGACCGGGGGTGTAACCCGTCCGGCCAACCCCGACACCACGCCGCCGACGCCCGAGACGAGCAGCGCGATTTTCAACGTGCACGTCGGCTCGACCGGTTGTACCGGTAACCCGGCGAGCGGCGAGATCGTCAATTGCGCCGCGTCGAACAGGCTGGCGCTCGAGTTCGACAGTTTCAACGTCGACACCCAGCAGGTGCTGGTGGATCTTCAGCCCTTGTTCCTGAGCTCGAATACGGGGGTGGATCTGGGCGGGCCGTTCGGCTGCATGTCGGGCAAGACCGATCCGGAGTGCGCGGCCATGTTCGAGGCGCTGGGGCTTGATCTGGCAAGCGGGCTGACCGTGAATGGCGGGCGCAATCAGAGCGTCTTCCGGATCGGGGCGCGCTGATGAGGTGGGGTCGTCATGTTTGGGCGACTCCGGTGCAGGCCTTCCTCGGTTTGTCAGTGCTGCTCGCGGTAGCGGCACTGACAGGCTGCGGGGGAGGGGGCACCTCGGTCAGCGACACAGGTTCGGTCGGCGGGGTTGGTGGCGTGGCGGTGCCGCACTTCTTTCCTGCGCCCCGTTTGCCCGAAGGCGAATTGCTGTCGCCGGATCGAATCGAGTTGGGGCGCCACCTGTTCTACGACAAGCGCCTCTCCGGCAATGGCGAACAGGCCTGCGGTAGTTGCCACCATCAGGACAAGGCCTTCACCGACGGTCGCCCGGTTGCGATCGGGTCGACCGGCGAGCCGCATCCGCGCAATTCTCAGGCGCTGGGCAACGTGGTTTATAACGCCACCCTGACCTGGGCCAATCCTTCATTGGTGACGCTCGAGAAGCAGATGGAGACCCCGCTGTTCGGTGAGGACCCCGTTGAAATGGGGGTCAATGACGGGAACCGAGAAGAGGTGCTGACACGGATTCGGCTCGACGCCCGCTATCCGGCGATGTTTGCGCAGGTCTTTCCAAGCAATGCTGATCCGATCAACTGGCAGAACATCGTTGGCGCGATCGCGAGCTTTCAGCGCAGCCTGATCGCCGGCAACAGCCGATATGACCAGTTTTTGCGCGGCGAGGTGGTGCTGGCCCCGAACGAGGAGCGCGGTCGTCTGCTGTTTTTCGGTGAGCGGGCAGAGTGTTTTCATTGTCACGGCAGTTTCAATTTCAATGATCAGATCGTTCATGCCGAAAGCCGGATCGTCGAGACGCCCTTTCACAATACCGGGCTGTACAACATCGATGGCGCGGGCGGATTTCCCGAGCCCAATCGCGGTGTTTTCGAGCTCTCGGCCCAAGCGCAGGACATGGGGGCCTTTCGCGCGCCGAGCCTGCGCAACATCGAGGTGACCGGACCCTACATGCATGACGGCACGATCGAGACGCTGGAAAAGGTGCTCTCGTTCTACGCCGCCGGTGGTCGCCTGATCACGTCTGGACCCAACGCGGGCGACGGCCGTACCAACCCATTCAAGAGCGACCTGATCGCACTGATAGATCTGTCATTGGACGAGCAGGCGGACATCGTCGCCTTTCTGAAGACCCTGACCGACCATGAGTTTCTGGAGAATCCGAAGCATGCCGACCCATTCCTCCCGCAACCCTGATTCGCCCATTGCCTCATCGGCGGCAGGTTGCGGCCTGGCTGCCGGGCAGTCCCTCGGCCTGATGATCTTGCTGATGTCGTCGTCCGGCCTGCAGGCGCACGAATCAGCGCCGGAACTGGCGCCGGGCTTGCGCCTGTCTGCGGCCGCGGTAGTGTCGCTGGTCGACGCCGATAACCCGATCCCGATGGCACGGCGACCTGGCGTGCTGGGAAACGGCGTCGTGCCCGATGACCGTGAAGGGCTCGGAATCGAGCATGCGACCATCGCGGCGGACTGGCAACTCGCCCTTGCGCGCTGAGCGGGTGAGTGCCGACAACCGTGTATCCGGCAGTGGCGCGAGTGCGCTTGCGCGCGAAGCCGGGCTGCTCGACAACGAACCTTCGGAGCGGCTGGCGCTTGCGATCGGCGGATCCCTGAATCGATCGCTTGAGGCCTACGCCGAACTCGGGCAGGAGCGATCGGGCGACTGGGACAATACGTATGCAATGCCGCGCCTGATCGTGCGTGCAGGTGTACAGGTCTTCTGACGCGCAAGCACGGTAGCTCCAAGGGCTCAGTCGCGACCAGTGACCATTTCGAATGGTCAAGCGCACTACCTTTGACTATAAGCAAATGTGAATCAACATTTATGAAATAAACTAAGAGTAGTGTTTAAACCGCCACTTTTAAAATATTCGCGGCTTGGTCACGGTCAAGCTTGATCCTGTGTGTTGATTGGGTCTGAATGGCGTGCTGAAGGCTTCTTGGTCCGTGCCGGCTACGCCGTGGCGCGGCGGTGGCCGTTGTGAGTCGTTCGCGCCGAACCGTTCAATTGATAAACGATTTTGTAGGGGAGTCCATGATGTCCAGACTAACAACCAATCGGAACGAGGGCTCGGCTGCGAATGAAGCGGGGGGCTCGGGTGCTGCGGTACGAAACGCAGCCGCCCAACTCTGGGGGCCGTTCGGCGAGTACGCGATCGATG
>JAEUNS010000005.1 GCA_016790005.1 Zoogloeaceae bacterium | reverse complement strand
AGGTAGAGGCGGGCGACGTCCTGCGGATGAGCGCGCAGGCGGGCGAGGTTGTCGCGCTTGCGGCTGCGTCCAACAAAATAGCTTATGGTCAGAATGCCAATCATGGCCGCGCTTGCGCCAAGCAGTTCGAGCATCGGGGTCTCCTGTTTCGATCCGTTCGAGCACGGCGAGTGGCCGGAAGCTGGCGTCGTCGTACCCGAATCGCGCCCGTCGTCGGGCTGCGTCGAGAAGGAGAATAAAACAGAAGACCGCGATAAAGCCCCCATATCAATAGCGTTCTTATTTATATGCGGGCGCGGCTTGGGAGCCTGCGCCGGCAGCCAAGCGTTACCCGACCTTCGGAATCAGGCCGAGTGAGAACCAGGGGACGAACGCGACGATCAGCCAGGCGATAATCAGTCCAAGCATGTAAACCATGGCGTAGCGCACGATCTGTGAGTAGGGGATGCCGGTCACACCGCTCGCCACGAACAGGTTGAGACCGAACGGCGGGGTGATGAAACCGATCGCCGCGCCCACCAGGAAGATCACCGAGAAATGCACCGGATCGACCCCGGTTGCGACCGCGATCGGCGCCAGGATCGGGGCGAAGATCACCGTCACCGGCAGGCTCTCGAGGATGCAGCCCGCAGCCAGTACGATACCCATGCACACCAGCAGCACGACGATGTCGCCGCTGCCGAACCACGCGATGAAAGCTGCTACCGCCTCTCCGGCGCCAAGTAGTCCGAACACCTGCTGCATCACAATCGAGATCGCGATCATCGGCGCCAACATGCCGGTGAGTTGTCCCGAGCGCAGGAGGATGTCGGGTAGCGCCCTCCACTTGATTTCGCGGGTAATCAACAGGCCGGCCAGCAGGCAGAAGCCCACTGTGATCGCCGCTGCTTCGGTGGGCGAGAAGATGCCCGAGTAGATGCCGAAGATGACGATGAAGATTGCGAAGAAACCGAGGTAGGCGGAACGCCCGGTGTGCAGTACCCGCTTCATGTCGAGCGGCGAGACCGAGCCCCAACCGTTCTTCTTGCACAAGTACCAGCACACGCCCTGCATCGCGATCACCATCAGTATGCCCGGCAGGATGCCTGCAACAAACAGGTCGGAAATCGACAGGTTCATCAGGAAGCCATAGACGATGAAAATGATCGACGGTGGGATGATGATGCCGACTGTGCCCCCAGCCGCTGCCGTAGCCGCGGCAAAACGGCTGTCGTAGCCATCCTTCTTCAGCAGCGGATGCATGATGCCGCCGATGGTCGCAGTGGTGGCCGAGTTCGAGCCTGAAATTGCGGCAAACATGCCGCAGGAGCCGATGGTGGCGAGCCCCAATCCGCCCCGCATCCAACTCAGGCAGGCATGAGCGAAGTTCGCAAGGCGGGTCGCGATGCCGGCCGCCGCGATCAGGTCACCGGTGAGGATGAACAGCGGTAGCGACAAGAGACCGAAAAAGTTGAGGCCCTCGAACAGGGTAACGCCAATATTGGCCAGGGTGAAGTCGATGACAATCGACACGCCGGTAACCCAGAGTGCGATGACCAGGAAGATCGGCACCCCGAGCAGAAAGAGGGCGATGACGCCGACTGAAACAAGGGTAATCAGTATTGAGTTGTCCATGGTCGCTCCTCAGTCTCCGCCGATCGCCTGGATGTCGACGAGGAAAGGATCGCGCCGCCGGAAACGCCCGATGTCGGCGACCAGGTTCTGGACCGCGCGGAACATCAGCAGCGCCCAGCCCAGCGGTGTGGCCAGATAGAACCACCACTGCATGACGTTGTCGGTGCCCTGCACGATGGCGAAATTGTCGTAGGCGAGTCTCGTCTGCTCAATGGTGAAGTAGGCGACGATGGAACCAAAGCCGATCCATAGGATGGCGTCGAGCCACATCATTGCATACTGCATCGAGTAAGGCATGCGCAGGCGAAAGTCGTTGAAAACCAGGTGGGTGCGCTGCTTGACGTTGTAGGCGCAGCCAATCCACGTCACCCACAGAAACAGGTAAATCGGGATCGACGAACTCCAGGGAATCTGTGAACTGAAGACATAGCGTTCGACGACCGCATAGACGATGATCAACGCCATGCTGGAGTATGCGATAAGGATGAGAGTGCGTTCGGCGTGGCGGTCGAGCCAGCCGAATATCGCCATCAGGTAGGACATGAGTCTGCCTCCAAGGATATTACGGGGACGACCCGGGCAGGAGCCGGGGTCCGTCGCTTGTGAGTTGCTCGGGTGCCGGTCAGGTGGCCTGCCACCAGCGACGCGGCTGGACGTCGGCGACGGCGGTGTCCTTCGGGATCTCGCGCGCGATGTCGAAGATCTCCTTGTAGACGTCGCTGCCACCCGACATCTTGTTCAGGCGTTCACGCCACTCTGCCCATGGCTCGGGCACGAACTCGGGCGAGCACATCCTTTCCGCCTTCTCACGCTCTGCGTCCGAGAGAGGCGCGACGCGCACATTGTTCTTTGCGAACAATGTGCCGGGCATGGGATCGGGCACAGCACCAACGACTTCGATCAACGCCCGTTCCTGTTCGCGCTGGGTGTACTGCTGGGCGGCGTAGGCCGTCTCCATGACTACATCCTGGAGCTTGGCCGGCAACTTCTCGAAGGTCTTGTTGTTCATTGCGGTGTGCTCGGTACCGCAGAAGAAGCGTAGATCCACCGCCTGTGACAGAACCGGCGACATGTTTGCGTAGGCCGCCGCGCCCATCCAAGTTTCGGCACCGTCGATCAGGCCCTGCTTTAGGCCGTCGAGGGTCTCTTCCCAGGCCAGCGGAATCGGGTTCAGATTCATCAGCTGCATGGCAATTCGGCCGAGTTGGGTGCCCGTGACGCGGTTCTTGGTGCCGGCGAGTTGGTCGATACTGCTGATCAGCGGCTGGTCGGCGAACTTCTTTCCGAGCATGATGCCGCGCAGCTCGCAGTGGGTGAACAGGAACTGGATGTTGTGGCGCTTGCGCATCGGCTCGCGCAGAAGCTTTTCACTCTTCGGGTGGTAGAAGAAGTGGTGCTGGGCTGCACGCGTCGGGAACATGTAGGCGAAGTCGAGCACGTTGTAGTACGGCGCGGCGCCAGCCGAGTTCTGGGTACTGGCGGAGAACAGGTCGATGATGCCTTGCTGCGCCTTCTTGACGCAGTCAAGCTGGTTGCAGAGCTGGTTATTACCGATGAACTCGATCTTGAGCGCGCCGTCGCTACGCTTCTCCAGTTCTTGGGCGAACCATAGTTGGCCGGATTCCTGGATTCTGAGGTTCTCTTCGTTGAAACCCGAGGCGCCGAACTTGAGCGTCATCAGCGGGGTGCTGGCGTTGCGCGCATCTTCCGTCTGTGCCGCGGCCTTCGCCACGCCCTCCAGCGTGAGGGGGCCGAACATGCCAGCGGCGGCGAGGGCGGTGGATGTCAGTCCGTAGCGTCCGGCGATGCGGAAGAATCCACGGCGATCCATTTTGGTTGCGTTGGTCATTTTGATGTCTCCTCACTTAGGGCAGGGTTGGGCGGTATTGCCCGTGTAAATGCTGTTGCGTTGCGCCCGAATCGAGATCCCCGGCTTCGGGTGCGGTTTCGATGCGTTTTACCGGTTGTCCTCAAGAATCATGTCGGAGGCCTTCTCGCCGATCATGATCGTCGGCGCATTGGTGTTGCCCGACACCAGTTCGGGCATGATCGAGGCATCGACCACGCGCAGGCCTGCAAGGCCGTGTACCCTCAGGCGCTCATCAACCACTGCCATCGGGTCGTTGCCCATCTTGCAGGTGCCTACCGGGTGATAGATCGACTGGCTGTAACGCCGTGCTGCATCGAGCAGTTCGGCGTCGGTTTGGAACTGCGCGCCGGGAACGAACTCGGAAATGATGTGCGGCTTCAGCGACGGTGCTTCAGCGATGCGGCGCGCGACCTTGATGCCGCCGACAGCGACCACATGGTCACGTTCGTCCGACAGGTAGTTGGGGTGAATCGCCGGGTATTGCAGCGGGTCGGACGACTGGATTTCGATGTGGCCGCGACTGAAGGGGCGCAGTTGGCAAACCGAAGCGGTGAAGGCCGAGAATGGATGGGCTCCCTCGCCCGGCTTGTCCGCGCTGAGCGGCTGCATATGGAACTGGATATCGGGGCGGTCCACGTCGGGACCGGAGCGCGTGAAGATCGTTACCTGGCTCGCGGCCAACGTAAGTGGGCCGGTGCGGTTGAGCAAGTACTGCATACCCACCCATATCCTTCCCATCAGGCTGTTGACTTCGTCGTTGAGGGTTCGCTCGCGGGTCTTGAATACGAGCCGTACCTGCAGGTGGTCCTGCAAGTTCTGGCCGACGCCGGGCAGATCATGCACTAAAGGCACGCCAACCCTCTTCAGCAGGGTCGCAGGGCCGACCCCGGAGTTCTGCAGAATCTGCGGCGAGCCAATTGCACCGGATGCAAGAATGATTTCGGCCCGGGCGTGAGCCTGGCGCAGCTCGCCACCCTGCATGAATTCGACACCCGCCGCACGCTTGCCCTCGAACACGACGCGGGTGGTCTGGGCCCTGGTCTCGATGACCAGATTGGGGCGCTGACGTGCAGGTCTCAGAAATCCCTTGGCCGTGCTCCAACGAAATCCCTTGTGCGCCGTCTGCTGGAAATAGGCCACCCCTTCCTGGCTTGCGCCGTTGTAGTCGGCGTTCGCCGGAATGCCGATGTCCCGGGCTGCAGCGATGAAATGGTCGGCGATCGGGCGTCGCAGTCGCAGGTCAGAGACCTTCAGCGGGCCGCCCACGCCGTGGTACTCGCTCGCGCCGCGCTCCTGGTCTTCAGACTTCTTGAAGTACGGTAGCACCTCGGCGAAGCTCCAGCCCTTGTTGCCCAACGCGGCCCAGCGGTCGTAGTCCTCGTGCTGGCCGCGGACGTACAGCAAACCGTTGAGTGAGCTCGAGCCACCGAGAACCTTGCCACGAGGCCATTGTAGTTGTCGCCCGGAAAGGCCCTCGTCCGGTTCGGTCTTGTAGCACCAGTCGACTTTCGGGTCATGCATGGTTTTGAAGTAGCCCACCGGGACGTGAATCCAGGGGTTGGTATCGCGGCCACCGGCCTCGAGCAGGAGAACCTTGTTGCGAGGGTCTGCGCTCAGACGATTGGCGAGCACGCAACCTGCGGATCCTGCGCCGACCACGATGTAGTCAAATTCCATGGACATGTAATTGATCTCCTGAAGGGTTCTGTCTAGGCACAGGCATTTGCATTCGCGCAGCTGAAGCTTTTTGTTTAAATGAAATGATGTGTGTCAAAAACAAGTTATAGTCACTATTGATCGTTCCATAGAGAAGACAAAGGGAAATCGAACCAGGAGGTTCAAAGTGAAACGGATTTCGAGTGAAGTGAACCAAAAGGGATCCAAAATGGCGATCGAGCCGCTCGTGAGCCTGCCCGGCGAAGCGGATCGCGACGATTCCAGCGAAGATGTAAGGCGCCTGCGACCACTGACGATTCTTGAACACCTCACCGAATCACAGCAGCCGTTGACCCTGGCACAGCTCGCTAGTCTGATGGGGGCACCGAAAAGCACGGTGATGCGATTGCTGCAGGCGATGGAGACCCATGGCTATGTGCTGCACATGCCGGCCGAGCGCGGCTTCGTGCCCGGGCCGCGGTCAGCCACCCTCGCCTTGCAGACGCTGCGCACGCCCAACATGCGCCGGGGGTGCCGTGCGGTGCTCCGCAATCTGGTTGCCAAGCTCGGCGAGAGTTGCAACCTCACCGCACCGGATGCCGGCCGCGTGCTCTATGTGGAGCGGGTCGAAACGCATGAGCCATTGCGCATGCACCTTCAGCCAGGTACCTGGGTGCCCATGCATTGCACTGCCAGTGGAAAGCTCTTTCTCTCGTCGATGTCGGTCCTTGAGCGTCGGAGCATTCTTGGCCACATGCCGCTCAATCGCTATTCGCCCCACACCATAGTCGACAGGCAAGAGTTGGACTCCGAGCTGGACCGGATCGCCCGTCGCGGACTCGGAATTGACAACGAGGAATTCGTGCGCGGCATGATTGCTGTGGCTGTGCCGGTGTTTGGCAAAGGTGAAAAGCCAGTTGCAGCCATCGCCTGTCATGCGCCGACCGCGAGAATGTCACTCGATGAACTCATGACCAGCGTTTCGCATCTGCAGCTTGCGGCGGACGCGATGCGCTTGGTGTTGTTTCCGGCAAGCGTCTGAACCGTGCTGCGTGCCTCCAGCATGGTGATGGCGATTCAGCCTGCAGTCACGAGCGCGCTACCGGCCGAGAACATCAGGCCCAAGCCGATGACGATGAGCACACTGAAGGCGATGCGGCGCATTGTGGGCGCCGACCAGTGTGGCGGGTACCGCCGCCCGACCACGGTCGACAATGCCACCAGCGGCAGCGTGATCGCGGCGATCGTCCAAACCTCGGTCGTGAGCATGCCCTCGTAGGCGACAAAGATCGTCCGCGTGCCTGCGGTGAAGGCAAACACCAGCAGGAGCATGCTGCGCACCGTCACAAGCTCGAACGGCTGGCGGTAGAAATGAAAGATGACTGGCGGCCCGGCCATGCCGAACAGGCCGCCAAAGAGGCCGGATGCGAATCCGCTTATGAAGAAGCTCGAATCCGGCGAGCGCGTTGTCAGCCGGGTCGGGCGTAGCGCAAAAACGATACCGCTATAGGTGATTGCCACGCCCAGCAACATCTGGAGCAGGTTCGAGGCGGCGCTGCTGAGGTAGTCGAGCAGCATGAGTCCGACCGCGATCGAGGGAAAAACGCCGAGCAACACCGCCGCCGCGGCGCGCCGATCGATGTGTTGCAGCCGGCCGCGCAGTGCCACACCGCTATTGACGAGGGTGACGAGGCTGACCAGCGTTGCCACCAGCGCGATCGGGGCAAGATCGAAGCCGCTGGTGACGCCCATCACGATCATGCCGAGGCCGAAGCCGGTCACGGTCTGAAAGTAGGTTGCGATCGCGATCACGGCGAGCAGTGCGGCAATAGTTTCGATGCTCATGGATTCTCCGGTCTGCGCTGGCTGCGGTTTGCTCTACCCGTTAGGTTTGGCTGTGTCCGGTGTGGCGAAATGGATCTCAGCCGGCCGAGGTCGGTGACGCGAGTCGGCCTTGGGCCTGTACGACCGTGACCGCGATCACATGAAACACATCCTCTGCGCTGCAGCCGCGTGACAAGTCATTGGCCGGTTTCGCGAGCCCTTGCAGCAGGGGGCCGATCGCCACCGCACCACCCACCCGCTCGGCGAGCTTATAGCCGATGTTGCCGGCTTCGAGGTTGGGGAAGATCAGCACGTTGGCCTTGCCCTTGACCTGCGAGTCGGGGAGCTTGCGATTGGCAATGTCGGCTACGATTGCGGCGTCGAGTTGCACATCGCCATCGATGGCGAGACCGGGCCGCAGGCTCTTTACCCGCTCCGCTGCCGTGACCACTTTGTCGACGGCCGCATGCTTGGCGCTGCCGCTGGTCGAGAACGATAACATCGCCACGCGCGGCGCTTCAGCGAGCAGGTTTTGTGCGCTGTCGGCGGCTGCCATCGCGATCTCAGACAATTCTTCCGCATTAGGGTCGACCACCAGGCCGCAATCCGAGAAGATCAGTCCGCCCTTGAGGTTGTGAAAGGGCTCGCACATCATCATCAGGAAGAAGCTTGATACCAGCTTGAATGCCTTGTCGACCCCAATGATCTGGATGGCGGTGCGAACCACATCGGCTGTGGTGTGAACCGCCCCCGCGACCGATCCATCGGCATCGCCCAGATGCACCATGAGGTTGGCGAAAGTCAGTGGCTTCAGGACTTCGAGCTGTGCCTGAGCGAGGCTCATGCCTTTCTTCTCGCGCAGCGAGAACAGCGTCCGGGCGTAGTCGGCAGCTCGCGGCGAGTCGGCCGGGTCTACGAGTTCCATGCCGGAGAGATCGATTGCCTCATTGTCGGCGAGGGCCGTGATGCGGGTTCGATCGCCCACCAGGACGATGCGTGCCGTGCCTTCGCGGGTGGCGCGCAGCGCCGCCTGGAGCACGCGCGGATCGTCAGCCTCGCAAAGAACGATACGCCCGGGGTTGGCGCGGGCGCGGTCGATGATTCGGTTGATCGCTTTCATCTGTAGGTATCCTGACGATCGTCGCCGTGGCGGCGTATGCAAAAAATACCGGGTCCGGTGCGCGAGCATCCCGGACCCGGTGAAGCTCAATCCCCATAAATGAGGGCAAATAGGGGTGAGCGGAGGGGTCGGTGCAGCGCCGTAGAACCCGGTGGGTCTCACGGCACTGCGTGCGGCTATGCGGCGCTCAGACGTAGTCCTTGTACTTATCGAGGAGTCTGACGGGTTTTGCGAGAGCATCGCGTCGGAAGGGGTCGCCGAGTTCGCGGGTGCACATGATCTCGATGATGGTGGTCTTGCCCTCGTTCATCTGCATGTCGATGGCCTTCTTGAGCGCGGGCCCGACATCCTCGAGTCGATCGACGGTGATGCCCTCGGCGCCCATGGCGCGGGCGATCTCGGCGAATGACTGATTATCGAGCTCGCCGGCGACGAAGCGGCGGTTGTAGAAGTCCACCTGGTTCTTCTTCTCGGCCCCCCACTGACGGTTGTGGAAGACGACCGCGGTGACCGGGATGTTGTGACGCACGCAAGTCATCGTCTCCATCAGGCTCATGCCCCAGGCCCCGTCCCCGGCATAAGAGACCGCCGGCCGATGGGGGGCCGCCACCTTCGCCCCGATGATGGTCGGGAAAGCATAGCCGCAGTTGCCGAAGCTCATCGCCGCGAAGAAGCTCCTGGGCTTCTCGAAGCGCAGATAACTGTTGGCCACCGAATTGATGTTGCCGATATCGGTCGACACCATCACATCGTCGGGCATCGCCTTCTCGAGCTCGCGCAAGACCTGGCGCGGATGCAGATACTCCCCGCCCGAGAACGGCTTCTCCTTCGCGTTCTCCTCGATCATGTCGAGGCTGAACGCATCGCGCTCGTGGGTCCACTCATCGAGCTCCTTCTCCCAGGCCGACTTCTCCTCCTGCACCCGGGCAAAGCGCTGCGCCTTGGTCGCATCGCAATCGAGCACCCGCTCGGCCAGCCGCCGGGTGAGCGCCACCGCGGCCGCCTTCGCATCCCCGCAGATCCCCACCGAAATCTTCTTCACCAGCCCCAGCATCTTGTTGTCCGCATCGATCTGGATGATCTTCGCGTTCTTGGGCCAGTAATCCATGCCATGCTGGGGCAGGGTGCCGAAAGGCCCCAGGCGCGAACCCAGCGCCACCACCACATCGGCCTGAGCCATCAGCTTCATCGCCGCCTTCGAGCCCTGATAGCCCAGCGGGCCGCACCACAAGGGATGGCTCGCCGGGAAGGAATCATTGTGCAGATAGCTATTGACCACCGGTGCGCCCAGGCGCTCGGCCAGCGCCTTGCACTCCTCGATCGCATCGGCCATCACCACGCCGCCGCCCGAAATGATCACCGGAAACTTCGCCTTCGCCAGCAGTTCGGCCGCCTCATCGAGGCTCGCCTCGCCGCCCGCGCCACGATCGAGGCGGGCCGGCTTGGGGATCTCGCAGGTGATCTCGCCGTAGAAGTAATCGCGCGGAATGTTCAGCTGGGTCGGCCCCATCTCGCTCATCGCCCGATCGAAGCAGCGGCCGGTGTACTCGGCCATGCGGGCCGGGTGGGTGACATGGCCCTGGTACTTGGTGAATTCCTGGAACATCGGCAACTGCTTGCACTCCTGGAAGCCGCCCAGGCCCATGGTCATGGTGCCGGTCTCGGGGGTGATGATCACCACCGGGCTATGGGCCCAGTAAGCGGCGCCGATGGCGGTCACGCAGTTACTGATGCCGGGCCCGTTCTGGCCGATCACCACGCCGTGGCGGCCGGAGACACGCGAGAAGCCGTCGGCCATGTGGCCGGCGCCCTGCTCGTGCACCACCGGGATGAGGCGGATGCCGGCGGGGGCGAAGATGTCCATCGCGTCCATGAAGGCCGAGCCCATGATGCCGAACATGTCGGTGACCCCGTTGGCCACCATGGTTTCGACGAAGGCTTCGGAGGGGGTCATCTTGGTCGGGCCGCTGACGACCGTGCGATTGTCCGGCTGGGTGGGCGTGCTCATGGGGGGTCTCCTCGTGTTATAAAAAACGGAACAAAAAATACCGAAAAACGGTATGTGATCGAACTGTAGTCCTTGGTTTCAGATTGGTCAACAGGAAATTCAAAAAAACGGTACGATTAACCCATTATTTTTGATATGCACGATTGAGAGACCACCATGACCGAAATTCAGGCCAAACGCGCCGATGTCAGCAAGATCGATGGCGACACGCCTACGATGCGGCTTCTTGCGCTGCTCGAAATCATTGCCGCCAAGGATCAGCTGTTTTCGCTGCAACGCCTGGTGGAGGAGACCGGCCTGCCCAAACCGACCGTGCACCGCATGCTGCAACAGCTCGAGTCGGCGGGGATGTTGCAGCGTGACAGCGACGGACGGCACTACGGAACGGGCTTTCGCCTGCGTCGGCTGGCGGAGAATCTGTTGCTCAACGACACCCGCCATGGCGCGCGCCATGTCGTGCTGCGGCAGTTGATGGAAGAAGTGGGCGAGAGTTGCAACATCACGGCACTCTCGGGCAGCGAGGTGTTGTACCTCGACCGGGTCGAGACCGATGCGCCCCTGCGCTTTTATCTGCACCCCGGTTCGCGGGTGCCGGCGCATTGCTCGGCCAGCGGCAAGCTCTTCCTTGCCCAGATGAATCCCGCCCAGAGAAGGCGGCTGCTCGCCCATGTTCCCCTGACGCGCTATACCAAGAACACCTTGGCGGATGTCGATCAGCTCGAAGTCGAGATCGAGCGGGTCCGCCGGGACGGCTATGCGCTCGATGACGAAGAGTTTCTGCCGGGTCTGTTCTGCGTAGCCGTGCTGGTTCCGATGCAGGGCGGGCGCTCGAACATGGGGGTCGCGATTCAGGCCCCGATCATGCGCATGACGCCGGAAAAGGCCTTGCAGTTTTTGCCTGCGCTGCAGCGCGCTGCGGCAGCGCTTGCGACGATCGAGAATGAAGACACGAATGGCACCGATCGCAGCGCGTCGGCCTGACTCGTGCTGTCCGACACAAATTTGAAGCGCATGGACGGAAGACAAGATGAAGGACGCCACCGCGATGCCCCCCGGCAACATCCACGAACGTGCCGATAGTGCCCTGATCAACGAAGACCTGGCACCCACGACCAAAGCCCAGCGCACCTGGCGCTGGGACGACTTCACCGCGCTGTGGATCGGCATGGTGGTGTGCGTGCCAACCTACACCATGGCGAGCAGCATGCTCGACCAAGGCTTCTCGTGGCAGATGGCGCTGTGGCTGGTGTTCGCGGCCAACTGCATCGTGCTGGTGCCGATGATCCTGATCGGCCGCACCGGCACCCATTACGGCGTGCCGTTTCCGGTGCTGGCGCGGGCATCCTTCGGTGTCATTGGGGCGAATCTGCCGGCGTTATTGCGTGGGCTGGTTGCATGTGGCTGGTTTTCGATCAATTGCTATTTCGGTGCGCTGGCGCTGCACGGATTCCTGAACGTGGTCGGGTTCACGCTCGCGAGCCCGGGCGAGGGCGAGTTCATCAGCACTTCTCAACTGGCCTGCTTCTATGCGTTCTGGGCGCTGCATCTCGTCTTCATCTGGAACGGGCTCGAGTCGATCCGCAAGTTGGAGAAGTTTGCCGCGCCGCTGATGGTGCTGGCGTCGCTGGCGCTGGTGGTGTGGGCGTTCATGAAAGTGTCGCCTGCGCAGATCTTCGACATGCCGGCCAAGGTGGTGGAGGGTGGGCCACGCACTTGGGCAGCGCTCACCGGGCTGGTCGGGTTCTGGGCCACGTTGGCGCTCAACATTCCCGACTTCACCCGCTTTGCCCGACGCCAGCGAGACCAGGTGATCGGCCAGGCCGTCGGCCTGCCGGTGCCGATGGTGTTGTTCTCGATGGTCGGGGTGATCGGCTTTTCGGTTTCGCAGATTCTGTATGGCAAGGCGCAGCTGTTTCCGGATGGTCTGCTGACCCAGATGGGCACCTTCGCCTCGGCGGTCGGCCTGCTGGTCATCCTGCTCGCCAACCTCACGACCAACGTCGCGGCCAACCTGGTGTCGCCGTCGTATGATTTTTCGCAGCTTGCGCCGAACCGGATCAGTTTTCGGGTGGGCGGCCTGATCGCCGCATTGATTGGATTGCTGTTCATGCCGTGGCGCCTGCTGGCGACGTCGGGCGGCTACCTGTTCCAGTGGCTGGGTGGATACGGCACGCTGCTGGGCGCCATCGCCGGCATTTTGCTCGTCGACTACTACCTGGTGCGGCGCACGGTGCTGAATGTGGAAGACCTGTACCGCCGCGGTGGCGAGTATGAATACAGTGGTGGCTGGAACCTCCACGCGCTGATCGCGTTTGCACTCGGCGTCGTGCCCTGCCTGCCGGGCTATCTGGTCGTGGCGGGCGTGCTGCCGCCCGAGGCGGTGCCGGCTGCGTTGGTCAGCCTCTTCGATTTTGGCTGGTTCTTCAGTCTTACGGTGGCGGGGCTCTATTATTACCTGACGGCGAAGCGCAACTGAGTGGGCTGCAGGTTGTGTGTTGATGTAATGTGATTGAAACATCTCCACGGAATAATCGTTCATCTTCTGTCGTCGTGACTTCCTCCGAGCCGAGCAAATGGACAACAAGAAACTGAAAGACATCAACCGCCGCATCCTTGCCGAAATGCATGACAGTTTCGACGAGGAACTCGAGATGGAGATCGATGACAACCGGATGGACAGCTTTCTTGCCGAGCTTGGCGAGACTGCCGACCAGGACGATCTGTCACTCGAGCGCCGCTTCTACTTTCGCGAGTTGTTTCGCCTGCAGGGTGAGCTCGTCAAGTTGCAGGACTGGGTGATCCACAAGAAGCTCAAGGTGGTGGTGGTCTTCGAGGGGCGTGATGCGGCCGGCAAGGGGGGCGCGATCAAGCGCATCACCCAGCGCATGAATCCGCGCGTTTGCCGGGTGGCCGCGCTGCCGGCACCGAGCGAACGCGAGCGCAGCCAGTGGTATTTTCAGCGCTACGTCGCGCATCTGCCTGCGGCCGGCGAGATGGTGCTGTTCGATCGCAGCTGGTACAACCGCGCCGGGGTCGAGAAGGTGATGGGGTTCTGCACCGACGACGAGTACGAGGCCTTCTTTCGCGACGTGCCCGAGTTTGAAAAGATGCTGGTGCGCTCCGGCATCATCCTGATCAAATACTGGTTTTCGATCACCGATGAAGAGCAGCATCTGCGCTTCATGATGCGTATCCATGACCCGCTCAAGCAGTGGAAGCTCTCGCCGATGGATCTCGAATCCCGTCGTCTGTGGGAGCAATACACCAAGGCCAAGGAGAACATGCTGGAGCGCACCCACATTCCAGAGGCGCCGTGGTGGATCGTATGGGCGGTGGACAAGAAGCGCGCGCGCCTGAACTGCATCAGGCATCTGTTGGGTCAGATACCGTATGACGAGGTTCCGCGCGAACCCGTCATGTTGCCCGCACGGATCAAGAATCCCGACTACATCCGCGGTCCGGTGCCGCCCGAAATGTTCGTGCCTGACGAATACTGAGCCAACGCGACCACCTCGCTCGCAGCCGCGTTCTCTCGACTGCGGAGCTTGAGCCTTCAGCCCTTTTTGGTTTTTTTGCTCTTGGCAAGCGGGGCAAGACCGCGCACCGCCTCGCCCGCAGCACCAACTTCGAATTTCAACAGCAGGCCCAGCCCGGCGCGTAGCAGGTCCGATTTCGTGCAGGTCACGCCGTTTTTGCTCAGCGTTGCGCGTAGCGACTTCAATTGCGCAAGCTCGGTTTTCGACATCGAGAAGCCGTTCTTTACCGGCTTCGATGGCTTGAGTTTTTGCTCTGCTTCGCGCTTGGGGAGCTTGGCCTCTGCCGTGGCGGCCTTGGCCTTCAGTGGGTCTTGCCTGGGGGCCTCGCCCTTGGGTAATTCGGCCTTCAGACTTGCAGGTGTTGCGACTCGCGATGGCGCAGGTTTCGCGATCGGCTTCGTGGCCACTGGCTTGGGTGGTGCCTTTGGCGCAGCCGGCTTTGCCGCCATGGGTCTTGCAGTCACCTTCGCAGTCTTGGCTTGAGCTGGCGCTGAAGCGGACGGGGGCGTCGCTGCTTTGCGCGGGGTGCTTTGGCTCGTGTTTACCTTTACAGCCGCTGCGCCGGGCGGCTTGCCCTGCGCAGCGGGCGCTACGGTGCTTGGATCTGCCAGCTTGGCGGTGGGAATACGATTTTCGATTGCTGCATCCTCATGCTTGAGGCTTGCGCGCAGCGCCGTGAGATTACGGGTGCTTGTTGATGCCATGACGATTGCCCCTCCAGAATTTTGTGATTTTCTTCACAAAATTATAGCCCGACATGAGTTTGTCGTTGGACGCAAAGTCGGGGCCTGGACGGGGGGGCGGGCGTCGGGACGATGGGCAAACCTGTCGTCGACACCCGGGTAATCGGGTCAGGTGGGCTTTGCCTTCTCGTCGCTTTGCACCACGGAGGCGACCGCTCCGTTGTCAGGCACGGTCGAGACCACATTGGCCACGAGTGCGAACGCAACCGCAGCGGCCATCAGGAAACCCTGTACAACCGGATCCTTGCAGCGAATGGTAATCATCGTTTTGTCTCCATGTTGTCGACGCGCAGCCCGCGGCGTATGCCGGGGCTGCGTCATGGCTCGAACCCTCAACCAAGCTCGATCGGGATGAATATGCGCGCGTCCTTGCGCTGGACCAGGATTGCGACATGTTTGCCAGCATCACGCACCAGGTCCTTCAACTGGTCCACGCTCTCGATCGGCTTGCCGTTCAGCGCGAGGATCAGGTCACCCTGGCGAATGCCGGCGCGCGCTGCTGCTCCGCCAGACTCGAGAACCAGCAGGCCGTTCTCGCTCGCCAGTTGTTTTTGTTCCTCGGCATTGAGTGGGCGTACCGCCACGCCAAGGCGACCTTGCTCAGCGGGTTGGCCGGCATCGGCCGCAGCCAGTTGCGCATCGCGCTCCTCGACCGTCACCGTGATGTTCTGGCGCTCGCCCTTGCGCCAAACCTCGAGCTTGGCCTCGCTGCCGGGTTTCAGCGCGGCAACACGCGGGGGCAGGTCGGCTGATTCATCGATCGCTTCGCCGTCGAGCTTGAGGATCACATCGCCGGGTTCGAGTCCGGCGCGTGCAGCAGGGCTGTCGGTCTCGACCTTGCTGACGAGCGCACCGCTGGGCTTGTCCAGCCCGAACGACAAAGCCAGCTCCTGGTTGACTCCCTGGATGACAACGCCCAGCCGGCTGCGCGAAACCCGGCCGTGCTCTAGCAGTTGATCCTTGATCTGTGCGGCCACGTCGATCGGAATCGCAAACGACAGGCCCTGGTAGCCGCCGGAGCGCGAATAGATTTGCGAGTTGATGCCGACGACTTCACCGTTGAGGTTGAGCAGTGGCCCGCCCGAGTTGCCCGGGTTGATCGCGACATCGGTCTGGATGAAAGGCACATAGCCTTCGGACGGGAGCGAGCGCGACTTGGCCGAGATGATACCGGCGGTGACGCTGTTCTCGAAGCCGAACGGGGCTCCGATGGCCATCACCCAGTCACCCACGCTGGTGCTGGCCGGATCGCCGAGCGGCACGGTCGGCAGGTTGTCGGCTTCGATCTTGAGCACCGCGACATCAGTGGGTTTGTCGAGACCGATCACCTTGGCGGTGAACTCGCGCTTGTCGGTGAGCTTGACCGTGACCGTTTCGGCGTCGGCGACCACATGCGCATTGGTCAGGATGATGCCGTCTTTACTCACGATGAAACCCGAACCCTGGCCTCGGCTGGGCCGTTCGCCTTCGGGCATCTGGAACTGCGGGCCGAAGCGGCGGAAGAACTGCGACAGCGGGTCGTCCGGGTCGGATGGGTCGGCGTTGCCGAAGGGCGTCGCAATGCGCGCACTGGTCTTCACCGTGCCTTCCGTGCTGATATTGACCACCGCGGGGCCGTAGCGCTTGACGATGCTGCCGAAGTCGGGCATCACCACCATGCCGTTGGCAACGGCGGGTGCGCTCATGTTGGCGGTTTGGGCTTGTTCCGCATGGGCGTTGCCCACGCCATCGCGCACGAGCGCGAATCCGCCGCCGGCTGCGAGTGCCACGGCTAGCGCGAGGGTTGAGATTCGGGTTGCCTGGGTCTTCATGTCGGGGCTCCTTTTCCTTGAGTCATGCGAGAAATCTCGCCGTGGCGACACTCTAGATCAGCTTGACTTAAGCCAGACTTAAGGCGCGATGCCGGCAACCGTGGTTCGAGCGGCCTCGGGCAAACCGACGCGCACCCGCAGGCCGCCAAGTTCGGACTCATCCAGCTCCAGGCGGCCGTCGTGGCGTGCGACGACCGCCTTTACAATTGCGAGCCCCAGGCCGCTGCCGGTTTCGGTCTGACCCGGTTGGCGATAAAAGCGGTCGAGCACCCGCTCGCGCGCGTCGGCCGGAATGCCGGGTCCGCTGTCCGCGACTTCGAGCCAAGCGAAACCATCGCTGCGACTGACGCTCAGGTCCACGCGCCCGCCGGTCGGGGTATAGCGGATCGCGTTGTCGACCAGATTTGCGATGAGGGTTCGCAAGGCCTGCGGCTCGCATTGCACGAGCACATCGTCGTCGAGCGTGGTGGCCCCCAGGTCGATGTTGCGGGCATCGGCGAGTGCGGTGTAGTCGCTGAGCGAGTCGCGCACCCGCTGTGCAAGCGCGATCGGGGCGAGCTTGCGCCCAGCTGCATCGCCGGGTTCCTCGCGTGCGAGGGCGAGTAGCTGACCCACCAGGTGAATGGTGCGTTCGAGTCCGCTACGAAGATCGGCCAATGCGGCACTACGTTCTTGCTCGTCACTGGCGCGCTCGGTGAGTTGCAGCTGCAGCTGCAGCGCAGTGAGCGGCGTGCGCAGTTCGTGTGCTGCATCGGCAATGAATGCGCGTTGGGCGGCGAGGGCATGATCGAGCCTGCCCAGCAGCCCGTTGAGGGCTTCGACCAGGGGCTGAGCCTCCTCGGGTACGCCCTCGCGTGAAAGCGGCGCGAGGGCGTCGGGTCTGCGGGCACTGACGCCGCGCGCCAGGCGGTCGAGTGGGCGCAGGCCGCGGCTGACCAGATACCAGATCAGTGCGCCTACCAGCGGCAGGATCACCACCAGTGGCGTGAGTGTCGCCAGGGCTGCCTTGGCGGCCATGCCGCTGCGCACCCGCATCGGCTGGGCGACCTGGATCACCCGGTCGAGCAGCGGCACCGAGAACACCCGCCAGATGCCGTCGCTCGTGCGTACCGTGGTATGGCCGAACTGGGCGAGCTCGGGCAATACGCTGTGCGGATGAGAAAGATACAGGCGCATGCCGCGTCCGTCCCAGATCTGGATCACGAAGTCGAAGGCTTCTTCAGGCGCCATGATCGGCGCGACCGGGCGGCCGAAGCTCTGATCGCGCAGTGACAGCGCAAACTGGCGCAGATGGTAGTCCATGACCTCGTCGATCTCGACCCGCGCGATGCCGTAGGTTGCGGCGCCGGTCACCAGGAATACCGCGACGATTGCACTGAGGAGCGTGACCAGCAACTGCCGGCGCAGCGACTTCACGCGTGCTCCGGCACGTAATAGCCCACGCCGCGCAGATTGCGGATCCACTCGGCGCCGAGCTTGCGCCGCAGGCCGTGAATGTGCACCTCGATGGCGTTGCTGCCGGGTTCTTCGTCCCAGCCATACAGGCGTTCCTCGATCTGCGCGCGCGACAGCGGTTTGCCGCCCTGATCCATCAATACCTTCAGCAACGCGAACTCGCGCGCCGACAGATGCACGGGTTCGCCGTCCAGCGTCAGTGAATGCGCGGCGGGGTCGAGTTCGAGCCGGCCGCGACGCAGCATCGGCTCGGCCTGCCCGAGCTGGCGGCGGGTGAGCGCCCGCACCCGCGCGGCGAGCTCATCGAGGTCGAAGGGCTTGACCAGGTAGTCGTCGGCGCCTGCATCCAGCCCCCGCACCCGGTCGCTGACCGCGTCACGCGCCGTGAGCACCAGCACCGGCAGGGTGCTGCCGCTGGCACGCAGTCGGGTCAGCACCTCGATGCCGTCGCGCCGTGGTAGCCCGAGGTCGAGCAGCATCAAGGTGTAGGGGTTGTCGCGCAGCGCAAGCTCGGCGGCCAGTCCATCACGCACCCAGTCGACCGCATGGCCTTCCTGGCGAAGGCCGTTCTGCACGCTCGCGCCGATCATCGGATCGTCCTCGACCAGCAGCAACCTCATCTTGTCCTCATTCTCCCAAGGTGTTGCGGCATGGCCCGCCTGCTGCGTTCAGATCAGGGCGCGTGCCGTTGCGAGAATGTAGCCGAATAGGCACGAGCTGAGCACGCCAATCAAGCCCGGCAGGATGAAGCTGTGGTTGATGACGTATTTGCCGATACGGGTCGTGCCGGAGCGGTCGAACTGGATTGCCGCCAGATCGCTCGGGTAGGTCGGGAGGATGTAGTAACCGTATGCGGCCGCGCCGAAGGCCACGATGTAGCCGGGCGGCACGCCGATCGACAGCGCCAGCGGCACCATCGCGCTGACCGCTGCGGCCTGCGAATTGACGAGTTTGGATACGATCAGGAGCGCCAGCGCATAAGTCCAGGGTTGGGTCGTGACGATGTCTGCGAGCGCGGCCTTGATCGTGGGCAGATTGGCCTCGAACACCGTGTCGGCCATCCATGCCACGCCGAACACCGCCACCACTGCGATCATGCCGGAACGGAACACCTCGTTCTTGGCGATCATGGCCGGGTTGGTTTTGGTGATGATGATGATCAAGGCGCCGGCCATCAGCATGAACATCTGGATCGTCAACACCATCGACAAGGGCTTGTCCGCCACGAGTGGCCGCAAGGATGTCACCGCGCCGAGAAAGGCGACCACCGCGATCGCGCCGACGAAGATCCACATGGCCGTCCATTGGTCTTTCGACAACACCTTGTCGAGCAGGGTGGTGGTGTCGCCGTAGACCGACTTGCGCATCTCGGGGTCGGCGATGAGTTGCTGGAAGGCTTCATCCTTGTCCAGATCCTTGCCTCTGAACCAGCTGAAGATGCCGATCATCAGCACCCCAAAAAGTGTGGCGGGGATGCTGATCGACAGCAGCGTGACGAAGTCGATGATCGGGCTGCCGGCGGGGGCCTTGGCCAGAAAGGCCACCAGCGACACCACCGCGACCGAGACCGGGCTGGCCATGATGCCCATCTGGCTGGCGATCGACGAGGCCGCCATCGGCCGCTCGGGGCGGATGCCATTCTTGATCGCCACGTCATAGATGATCGGCAGCATGGTGTAGACCACATGCCCGGTGCCGCACAGCATGGTCAGGATGCAGGTCGAGAATGGCGCCAGGATCGACACATAGCGTGGATTTCGGCGCAGCACCCGTTCGGCCAGTTGCAGCATCACGTCGAGCCCGCCGGAAGCCTGCAGCGTGGCCGAGGCGGCGACCACCGCGACGATCGTCAGCATCACGTCGACCGGCGGCTTGCCCGGTGGCAGTCTGAACACGAACACCAGCAGCACGACGCCGATGCCGCCGAGCAGGCCCAGCGCGATGCCGCCCTTGCGTGCGCCGTAAAACAGACATACCAGAATGAGCAGGATCTGAAGCGTGAATTCCATGGCGATACCTTTTGGTGGCGTTGGCGCAGGTCAGGCCGTCATGCCAGACACGTGGCGATCAGAATCCCATCGACAGCAAGGACAGCGCTGCAATCACGGTGCCCAGCAACGCGCCGCCGTAACACACGGCTTTTGCACCCGGCCCGGCGTGGATGCCGACGTCGTGCAGACTGTGAAAGATACGGTGGCCGGCATGCCAGAGAAAGAGTGAGACGATCGCGAACAGGAAGGCCTTGCCGAGCCAGTGCTGCGCGAACGCGAGCATGTTCGCGTAACTCATCGCATCTGCTCCGAACAGCAGGCCCATAGGAACCGCCAGCCCGGTGATCAGCACCAGCACCGGACCGAGGAGGGCGCTGAGCATGCCGCCCGCGCCGAACAGGCCCCAGAAGATGGGTGCGTTGGAGCGCTTGAGTGGCCGATTCATCGCGTCATCCCCCAAAAGAGGCCCAGCGCCAACAGGCTTGCCAGCGCGACCGCTGCAAGTCCGCCACCGGTGATCATGGCTGCCGAAAGCCGCTTGCCGCCGATGACGACCGGCGGCATCGTCTTCGGCATGATCTTGAACCAGGTCCAGCTGTGGTAAGCGATCATCGCCAGGGTGACGAGATGGAACAGGATCACCAGCGGGTGCTTCATCGCGCCCAGCCAGCCGTTCCAGGCAGCCTCGCCCAGCGCCAGGCACACCAGACCGGCCAGCAACACCAGCGCATAGGCCGCGACGAACAGTGCCGTGCCCTCGTGAATCATGTATTCGATGAAGAACGGGTTTTTGCGCCACCAGCCCGCCATCGGCCGCACATAGGGTCGTCGCTTGCTCATTTGCTGGTCCCCCGGGGCTTGAGAAAGCTCATGAAGTAGTTGCCTGCAGCGGTGGTCTTGTTCTGGTTCACCGCATTGGCCGGATCGACATGCTTGGGGCAGACCTCCGAGCAATAGCCGACCGCGGTGCAGTTGAACACCCCTTCCTCGGCCGCCACCAGTTCCATGCGCTGCGCACTCGCGCCGTCGCGCGAGTCGGCGTTGTAGCGGTGGAGCAGGGCGAGCGCCCCCGGGCCGATGAACTCGGGGTTGAGTCCGTACTGCGGACAGGCCGCGTAGCACAGCAGGCAGTTGATGCAGGAGCTGAACTGTTCGTATTTCTCGAGCTGGGCCGGTGTCTGCAGATATTCGCCCTGCGCGAGACTACGTGGCGCGGCCGGAATGATGTAGGGCTGGATGCGCTCGAGCTTGTCGATGAAGTCATCCATGACCACCACCAGGTCACGTTCGATCGGGAAGTGGTTCAGCGCTTCGACCCGCACGGTTTCCGGGTAGATGTCGCGCAGAAAGGTCTTGCACGACAGCTTGGGGTTGCCGTTGATCATCATTCCACAGCTTCCGCAGATGGCCATGCGGCACGACCAGCGAAAACTCAAGGTTTCGTCGAGTTCGTCCTTGATGAACAGCAGCGCCTGCAGCACCGACATGTCGTCGCTGAACGGCACCTGATAGGCCTGGAATACGGGCGCCTGATCCTGCTCGGGGTTATAGCGCAGCACTTTGATGGTGATGGTTTTCTCAGCCATGCTTGGCTTCCTTCTCGGCTTTTTCACCCGCCGCACCATAGGCCCTCACCGCGGGTTGGGATTTGGTGATCCGGACCGGGCCGTAATCGATGCGCGGTCGGCCGTCGCCATCAAAGTGGGCCAGCGTGTGTTTGAGGTAGTTCTCGTCGTCGCGCGTTTCGAATCCGTCGAGACGCTGATGTGCGCCGCGAGACTCCTTGCGGCTGAGGGCCGAGTACGCCATCGCCTGGGCGACATCGAGCTGAAACCCGAGCTCGATCGCCATCAGCCAGTTGCTGTTCCAGACGCTCGATTTGTCTTCGATGCCGATGTTCTTGTAGCGCTGGCGCAATTCGTCGAGCTTGTCGCAGGTGGCCTGCATGCTGTCGCCGAGGCGGTAGATGCCGCAGCCACGCTCCATGGTTTCGGCCATCTCCTTGCGCAGGGTCGCGATCCGTTCGCTGCCGTCGGATTTGGTGACGATTGCGCGCGCCTTCTGCTCGCTGGCTTCGGCCTGCTTGCGCAGTGTCGCGGCATTGCCGGGTGCTACCGATCGGGCGAAGCGCGCCGCTTCGATGCCCGCCACCTTGCCGAACACGCACAGCTCGGCCAGCGAGTTCGAGCCGAGGCGGTTGGCGCCATGAATGCCGACGCTGGAGCATTCGCCGGCTGCGTACAGGCCAGGCAAAGGCGCGGCACAACGGCCGTCGACCAGAACGCCGCCCATCGTGTAATGCACCGCGGGGCGCACCGGGATGGGGGTCTTGGCCGGGTCGACCCCGAGGAATTCCTCGGCCAGCTCGTAGATCTGCGGCAGGCGCTCGCGCAGCTTCTGTTCGCCGAGGTGGCGCAGGTCCAGATGCACCACAGAACCATGCGGGCCTTCGATGGTGCGGCCCTTCTGCTGTTCATGCCAGAAGGCCTGGCTCAGGCGGTCGCGCGGCCCGAGTTCCATGGCCTTGTTGCGCGGCACC
The DNA here is from genome assembly GCA_016790005.1 of Zoogloeaceae bacterium. Taxonomy (GTDB): domain Bacteria; phylum Pseudomonadota; class Gammaproteobacteria; order Burkholderiales; family Rhodocyclaceae; genus UBA2357. The sequence goes on along the minus strand of JAEUNS010000005.1, from coordinate 3,960 downwards.
GGCTCGGCCGGCCCCAGCCCGTAGTCCTGCAGATAGCGGTAGCCGTCCTTGTTGAGCAGAAATCCGCCCTCGCCGCGACAGGCCTCGGTGAACAACAGGCCGGTGCCGGGCATGCAGGTGGGGTGGTACTGCACGAACTCCATGTCGCGCAGCGGCACGCCATGGCGGTAGGCCAATGCCATGCCGTCACCGGTGACGATGCCGCCGTTGGTGTTTTCGCGAAATACCCGCCCGGCGCCACCGGTCGCAAACACCACCGCGCCGGCTTCGATCAGCGTGAACTCCCCGGATGCGATCCCGATCACGACCACGCCTTGCGCCCGACCGTCCTCGACGATGAGCTCGGTGCAGAAGTGCTCGTCGAAACGCTTGATCGATGGGTATTTGATCGAGGTCTGGAACAGGGTGTGGAGCATGTGAAAGCCGGTCTTGTCGGCTGCGAACCAGGTCCGTTCGATCTTCATGCCGCCGAAGGCCCGCACATTCACATGGCCATCGGGCTTGCGGCTCCAGGGGCAGCCCCAGTGCTCGAGCTGGACCATTTCTTCAGGGCATTGCGAAACGAAGTACTCGACCACGTCCTGTTCGCATAGCCAGTCGCCGCCCGATACCGTGTCGTTGAAATGGTGCTCGAAGCTGTCATGCGCCTGCGCCACCCCGGCCGACCCGCCTTCGGCCGCAACCGTGTGGCTGCGCATCGGATAGACCTTTGATACCAGCGCGACCGTGAGGCCCGGCTCGGCTTCTGCGACCGCAATCGCAGCCCGCAAACCCGCTCCGCCCGCACCCACGATGACTACGTCTGCCTTGAAAATTTCCACTGTTTGCCCCTTTCAATATGTCAGATCGAGGTCTCCGGATCTTTGGTCGTCGCCCAAAGCCCCGGCAGTGGCGATGGGTTTGGGTTGCTGCAGTGCAAGGCAGGGGAGCGCGTCGCCCCCTTATTCTTCGCAAAACCGAGCCTGCCGCATAAGGTTACTCCGTTGCGGCGCAAAATGACTACTCGTGTGATCCTCGAGGAAGGATTGCTTGCCGCGACCCTTGGCGCCGTCGGCGTACCTTCGGCCGGACCTGCTACCAGGGGTATGCGAGCGGGTATCCGTCTTTTGTGAGGTGTACCAACAAATACTAATGACGCTCAAGATTGGTAGCCTTTGGTGAGAAAGTTGTGACAGGCAATGGATCACATCCGCGGTTTGCGAGATGAACCGATCACGCCCGAGCGGACCCTCGCACTGAATCGGCGCCGAGCCCGGTGGGCTGCGTCAGAGTTCGTCGCCCAATGTTTGACCGAGGCGTGTCACTTGGGTCAGCAAGCCGTTCAGAATCGGGTCGCTGACCGCTGCCGGGAATCCGCGAGGTAGTCGTGCCGCAACCGCCTGGACCACGCGTGGTGTGTTGTTGATGAAGTGCCGGATGACGTCCTCGAAATCCATACCCATGGCATTGGCCTTCGCCACAGCGTTCCAGTGCCTGCGCTGGATGTCAATCATCCGGTAGTGCGTGTTCTTCGAGCGCACGGCCATGGCGAGTTTCACTTTCGGCCACTGGAGCTGTCGGGGCCCGTCGCCGATGATGGGCCACGCGGACATGATGTCGTACAAGGGGGTAAGGCGGTACCTTCCGCCGGGTTCGAGGAAGATGCTGAAGTTCTTGGCGTGCCCGTCCGGAGCGGCCAGCAGCCAGAACAGGAGTTGAGCCGCCAGAAAGCGACGACGGTCCGCCTCGGGTTCCTCGCTGCCACGCAGGGTGTCGAGGATGACGGACATCCCGGGTCCGCCCTTGTCCTCGTATTTCTGGTCGCCGGGGATGCCCAAGGCCTGGCAGAAGTCCTCCTGCGGAAGGCGTGCCCACCAAGAGTTGTCCAGCAGCATTCGGTCGAAGCGTTGCACGACCAGGACCTTGTGGCGGCCGAATACTGCGATGTCGCAGTCCGTGACCGGCATTCCGAACTCTCGAGCCAGTTCGGCGCACAGCCATTCGTTTTCGACCGAGGTGGAGAGGTCGGCGCGCAGGCCGCCGACCTCTCCCAGCGGGAGTTTCAGGATATGGGTGGTGGGTGTCGCCCGTAGCGGACGGCACCACTGGCCTCGATGCCAGAGCAGGGCGGTCTTCTCCTGAGCACCAGCGATCGAAATGCGCAGGTCCGTTTCGTCGGGGAGTCCAGGTGAGGGATTCGCGATGGTGTGGTCTAGCGTTCGCTCGACCTCTGCGTCGGTCAAGGGCTCGGCTTCGATGCTGCGAATGTCCGGCGGTGCGGCGTCGGCGGGGAGTAGTTGAATGGCGCCGACGCAATCGCGCCCGATTTTCTCAAGCAAGTCGATGGGCTGCAGGCCGGCACCAAACTTGTGGGCCAGGCGCTTGCGGATGGCCACGCTGTCGGGCAAAAGGTTGTCAAAGAAGGCTTCTACGTGCGGCCCGGTGAGGGGGGCGGTGCCCTCCTCGGTCGGGAGCGACAATGAAAGCGGGCGGCTGAGCGGATGGCCGAGCCACGCCGCATCGTAGGTGAAGGCGTGCCCGCCGTGCGGCGAGAAGGACCACTCGCCGACGCGCTCGCCATTCATCCATACGGCCAAGGTCTTGCGTTTCGACGGGCGGCCTGCCATCACCAGTTCTCGGTGGGTTCCGGGGTGTCGGGGGTCTCCGGGCCGTGATGCGCTCGTGGGCGGACGATAAGCTCGGCGCCCAGCGCCATGATCAGGGTGAGAATCTGATCGACGGTCACGCGTTCCGGATGGTTCTCGATGGTCGAGATTCGCTCTTGGGACAGGCCAACGCTCTGACCGAATGCCGCCTGGCTCAGGCCCCGCTCCCGGCGCAAGCGTCGGAGAACGGACTTGAGCTGGCTGGAGGTCCTGACAGTGGCGTCCATGAACAGAATATTTTTGATTGAGAATATTTGTAGCGTAGTCTTGATCAAGAATATATTCAAGATATTTCTAATTAGAACTAAAGTTAGGTTAATTCCAATAGGCAGAATACATTCTGCCCGAGCGCTTCCGCGGGATTTGGTGTCACATTTGCAGCATCAAAACGCCATAATCGGGCACCAGCTGCGAAGTGCGGCTGACGAACAAGAAAACCAGGGAGTGTGTCCGTGTCCAGCCTGCAAGATCGCGTCATGCGCGCGATGCTTTCCGTCGTTCCGTCCGATGGCTCCACCATCGGCAATGCCGCGCTGCGCCGCGAGGTCGAGAATCTGTTGCAGTCCGAGGGGCTGTCGATGGGTGACGACGACTACTGGCAGGCCCACAGCGCCCTGATTGCCGATGGGGTGCTGCTGAAGGGGCAAGGGCGGGGCGGCTCGGTGCGGCGCGCGCAGGTGGTGGATGAGATCGAGCCGGTTCAGGCTGTCATTCTGCCGACCCCCGCCGACGCGGCGCCGCTTGAAGCGCAGCGAGCGACGCCAAAGGTTAGCACCAGCAGAAACGGCAACGGTGGCAACCTCGGGTTCGAAGCCGAGCTCTTCAAGACGGCCGACAAGCTGCGCGGCAACATGGAGCCCTCCGACTACAAGCACGTCGCGCTCGGGCTGATTTTCCTGAAGTACATCTCGGACGCCTTCGAAGCCAGGCACAAGGCGCTGCTGGCGGAAGACGCCCAACACGCAAGCTCAGCCGCCGAAGACAAGGACGAATACCTCGCCGACAACGTGTTCTGGGTGCCGAAGGAGGCGCGCTGGTCGCATCTGCAGGCCAGCGCCAAACAGCCCGGCATCGGCACCTTGATCGACGATGCGATGCGCGCCATCGAGAAGGACAACGAATCGCTGAAGGGCGTGCTGCCCAAGGACTACGCCCGCCCCGCGCTCAACAAGGTGATGCTGGGCGAGCTGATCGACCTGATCTCCGGCATTGCGCTCAACGAGGAAGGTGACCGATCCAAGGACATCCTCGGGCGCGTGTACGAGTACTTCCTCGGCCAGTTCGCCGGCGCAGAAGGCAAGCGCGGCGGCGAGTT
>JAEUNS010000192.1 GCA_016790005.1 Zoogloeaceae bacterium | reverse complement strand
GCCACGCCGGCTTCTGCCAGCATCTGCTGGAGTTCGCCGCTCGCGAACATTTCCTTGACGATGTCACAGCCGCCGACGAATTCGCCCTTGATGTAGAGCTGCGGGATGGTCGGCCAGCTGGCGTATTCCTTGATGCCCTGGCGCAACTCGTCGCTCTCGAGCACGTTCATTGCAGCAACCTGGGTGACGCCGGATTGCTTGAGGATCTGCACCACTGTGGCCGAGAAACCACACTGGGGAAATTGCGGCGTGCCTTTCATGAAGAGGACTACCGGGTGGGTCTTGACCTGCTCGTCGATGTATTGCTGGATGTCCATATCGCGCTTCCAAATAAAGTTGAGTTAATTACTCAGGTAAGTCTAGGCATTGCGTTGCGACGCGTCAACGCCAGGGTGAATGCTGGCCACGGCCAGTGCCGGATGCGTCCTGCCAGCTTGACCGCGACCGCTTCAAGGGATCAGCGACCGACCCACTGCCCACCCGACACCCGCTCGATGCCGGCGAGGTCTCTCCAGGTAGCGATTGACGAGAATCCGGCATCAGTCAGCAGGCCTCGCACGCGCGAAGCCTGGTCGTAACCATGTTCCATGAACAGCCAGCCGCCGGCTTCTAGATGCCAGGGGGCCTGCATCGCAATATGCGCGAGGTCATCCAGCCCTGCCGGCCCTGACGCCAGCGCAGTGGGCGGCTCGAAGCGCACGTCGCCCTCAAGCAGATGCGGATCGCCGGCCGCGACATAGGGGGGGTTGGCGACGATCAGCTGAAAGCGGTCACCCGCAATGCTGGAAAACCAGTCGCTGACCACGAAGGACACGCTCGCCCTCAGGTGCGCGGCGTTGGCCATCGCCACCAGCAAGGCATCGCGCGACCGATCGACCGCGGTCACGTCGGCCCGCTGCAACTCCTTTGCCAGCGCGATCGCAATCGCACCGCTGCCGGTGCCGAGATCGAGCACCCGCACGCCCGGTTTGTCGCAAAAGCGCGCGAGCGCGAGTTCGATCAACAACTCGGTTTCCGGCCGGGGTATCAACACCGCCGGCGTCACCAGATAGGTGTAGCCGAAGAACTCCCGCGATCCGATCAGATAGGCCACCGGCTCGCCGGCCTCCCTGCGCTCGACCAGCAGGCGAAAAGCCTGCCAGTCGGGGGCGTCCAAGCGCGCCTCCGGATAGGCCGCCAGGCGCGCGGCCGGGCACTGCAGCACATGCCGCAGCAGGATGCGCGCATCGATCATGTCGATGTGGTTGCGAGCCCATTGCAGCGCCCCGGCGATATCGGGGGAGAGGATTGCAGTCATGTCATTCCCCTGCCAGCTCGGCGAGCAGACTCGCCTGATGCTCGAGCGTAAGCGCGGCCACGATCTCGTCGAGTTCGCCTTCCATCACCTGATCGAGCTTGTAGAGCGTGAGATTGATGCGATGGTCGGTGACCCGGCCTTGCGGGAAATTGTAGGTGCGGATGCGCTCGGAGCGATCACCGCTCCCTACCAGACTCTTGCGCGTCGCCGCCTCGGAGGCCTGCTGCGCGCGCAGCTTTACATCATGGATGCGGGCTGCCAGCACCGACATTGCCTGGGCACGGTTGCGATGCTGGGAGCGATCGTCCTGGCATTCGACCACGATGCCGGTGGGCAGATGGGTGATGCGCACCGCCGAGTCGGTCTTGTTGATATGCTGCCCACCGGCGCCACTGGCGCGAAAGGTGTCGACCCGCAGATCGGCCGGATTGATCGCGACCGCCTCGAGTTCATCCGCCTCGGGCATCACCGCCACCGTGCATGCGGAGGTGTGGATGCGGCCCTGGGTTTCGGTGACCGGGATGCGCTGCACCCGGTGACCGCCCGACTCGAACTTGAGTCTTGAATAGGCACCGTTGCCGACCACCCGCGCGATGATCTCCTTGTAGCCACCGAGCTCGGAATCGCTTAGCGACACGAGCTCGACCTTCCAGCGCTGGCGCTCGGCATAGCGGGTGTACATGCGCAACAGGTCGCCGGCAAACAACGCGGCTTCTTCGCCGCCAGTACCGGCCCGGATCTCAAGAAAAAGATTGCGCTCGTCATTGGGGTCGCGCGGGAGCAGCGCACGCTCGAGTTCGTGCTCGAGCGCCTCGGCCCGCTCGCCCGCCTCGGTGATCTCAAGCTCGGCGAGCTCGCGCATCTCGGCATCGTCGAGCATGGCGCGGGCATTGCGTCCATCGGATTCGGCCTGACAGAACGCGGCATAGAGGCTCACCACCGGCTCGATCTCGGCACGCTCGCGCCCGCGAGTGCGAAACGTCTCCATGTCGCGTGCGGCGTCTTCCGACGCGAACTCGCGATCAAGTTCCGCAAGACGTGCGGCGAGTTGTTCGAGCTTGTCGCGAATGCTTTGCTTCATGTGGGGTAACTCTGGTCGGACATGCCGGCGAACGCGCTCCGGTCAGTCGCCTTTTTCGAGGTTGAAGATACGCTGCACGAGGTGACTCGCCTCGACTTGCTGCTCGCCTTCGGCCTGATTGAGAAAGCG
>JAEUNS010000402.1 GCA_016790005.1 Zoogloeaceae bacterium | reverse complement strand
CATGAGCGGGTGATCGTCGGGAATCGTGCCCCAGCCCATCAGGGTCGGGATCACCGGCACGCCGGTGAGCTCGGCAAACGCCTGCAGGCGTGCTGCCGCATCGGCATTGATCACCCCGCCACCCGACACGATCAGCGGGCGTTCGGCGGCGTTGAGCATCGCCATCGCCTTTTGGGCCTGGGCGCGGGTTGCGGCGGGCTTGTACACCGGCAGGGCTTCATAGGTCTCGGGGTCGAACTCGATCTCGGCCATCTGCACATCGAAGGGCAGGTCGATCAGCACCGGGCCGGGGCGACCAGAGCGCATGATGTGGAAGGCCTGCTGGAACACCCGCGGCACCTGGGCTGGCTCGCGCACCGTCACCGCCCACTTGGTCACCGGCTTGGCGATCGATTCGATGTCGACCGCCTGGAAGTCTTCCTTGTACAAGCGGGCGCGCGGTGCCTGGCCGGTGATGCACAGGATCGGGATCGAGTCGGCCGAGGCCGAATACAGCCCGGTGATCATGTCGGTGCCGGCCGGGCCGGAGGTGCCGATGCACACCCCGATGTTGCCGGGATTGGCGCGGGTGTAGCCCTCGGCCATGTGCGAGGCCCCCTCGACATGGCGGGCGAGGATGTGCTTGAAGCCGCCGTTCTTCTTCATCGCCGAGTACAACGGATTGATCGCCGCACCTGGAACGCCGAACACGGTGCTCACACCTTCTTTGCGCAACACTTCTGCTGCTGCGTCGATTGCTCTCATACGGGCCATCTGTCTTCTCCTGTCGGGTCTTGTTTTCAAACTGTTGAGCGCAGGATAGTCAGTTGGAGGATGGGCTTGAAGTGCTGCAAGCCTCACTTCTATGCGTACTAAAAGTATCGACCGATTCTCATCGACGGATTCCTCTCCGGAAATCTGATGGCTCGACCGCTCCCTCGAAGCTTTGGCTTGTGGGTGCTTCCGGCCGGTTTGCTGCTAGCATTCAAGTCGTCGATAGTCGGAGTATCGAATGGACCGCTATACCGAGAT
>JAEUNS010000133.1 GCA_016790005.1 Zoogloeaceae bacterium | reverse complement strand
CGCATCACCCCCAGCGTCAGCGCAACACAGCCGCGCATCGCGTCGGCGCGGGTGCTGACGCAACCGAGCACCTCGCCATTGGCGAGCAGGGTGTGGGTGTGGTCCTGATCGTCGAGCACGAAATCGAGCGCCACCCGCGCCTCGCGCACGACCTCGGCCACCGCGCTCAGAAACCAGGTGGCCAGGCTGTCGGCATTCACACCAATGCTGACCCTCACATAGTCGAGCGTCTGACCGAGGGCCAGGGCACGCTCGGACTCGGTCTGGAGCAGGCGCATCTGGGCCAGAAACGGTAGCAGCCGGCGACCGGCCGGGGTGGGTCGGACCGGCTTGCTGCGCACCAGCAGCACCTGCCCCAGGTCGGCCTCGAGCAGGCGGATGCGCTGCGAGACCGCCGACTGGGTGAGGTTCAGCCGCCGCGCCGCACGCTCGAAGCTGGCCTCCTGAACCACCGCCTCGAAGGCCAAGTAGCGGGAGTCGATCATTAGATATTTTTGTCGTAAGTGAAATTAATTAATTCTACTTAATAAGCAGTGATGCCCGCACTATGCTGCACTCCGGTTTCAAGGAGAATGAACATGACCAGCGTATTCCTGAGTGGCTTCGGCATATCGGCCGGATTGATCATGGCGATCGGCGCACAAAACGCGCATGTGTTGCGTCAGGGCCTGCGGCGCGAGCATGTGGGCATGACCATCCTGGTATGTGCGGCGTGCGATGCGCTCCTGATCCTGCTTGGCGTGGTCGGGCTGGGCAAGGTATTTACGGCCAATCCTGACTGGATGACGATCGCCCGCCTGGGCGGTGCAGCCTTTCTGGGCTGGTATGGGCTGCGTGCCCTGCTCTCTGCCCTAAAGGGCAGCTCGATGCAGGTCGATGGCAGCGATGGCCAGCGCAAGCTCACCCGCACCCAGGCCCTGCTGGCCGCCGCAGGGTTCAGCCTGCTCAACCCGCACGCCTATCTCGACACGGTGGTGTTGATCGGCTCGGTCGGCAGCCAGCAGGCCGACGCGCTGCGGCCGATCTTCGCCGCCGGCGCGGTGACGGCATCGTTCGTGTGGTTCGGCATGCTCGGTTACGGCGCACGCATGCTCACCCCGGTATTTTCGCGGCCGATGGCCTGGCGGGTGCTGGATGCGCTGGTAGCGGCCATGCTGTGGTCGATCGCGCTGATGCTGGTGCTGCACTAACCATCACGGCGGCTGACCACCTCGTATCGTGAAAGCCGCCTGACCGTTCCCGCACCGGCCCGGCATGGGCTGCGGGAACGCCCTGCGGGTCGGGCGGCTCTAGTCGCATGACGCAAAAACGCCCACCATACGCCCATGCCGCAATCCAAGCCCTCTCCCCCGGTCAGCCTTCCCTCCGGCACACGCCACCTGCGCCGCCTATTGACCGCAGCGGCAGGTGTACTTGCATTGGTTCTGGGCCTTATCGGCATCGTGGTGCCCGGGCTACCGACCACGCCTTTCATCCTGCTCGCCGCCGCCTGCTTTGCGCGGGCCTCGCCGCGCTTGCATGGCTGGCTGCTGACGCATCGCCAGCTCGGCCCGCTGGTGCGGGACTGGGAGCATCACCGCAGCCTGCCCCTGGCGGTGAAATGGGTGGCCAGCGCAATGATGGCTGCGGCGGTGGGACTGTCGGCGTGGCAGTTGTCCGAAAGGCCGTTGCTGCAGATCGCCATCATCCTTGCCGGGCTGGTGGGCGCAATCGTCGTATGGAGAATCCCCACCCGCGCGCGGCAAGGCCGGCATTGACATGAAAGTCGCCGATGCGACTCATTAAGCTCCCCTCGCCCGCTTGCGGGGGAGGGGTTGGGGGTGAGGGAACGGTCTGGCGGCCTTCATGACTCGGGGTGGTCGGCCGCCATGACCGTTAGTGCGCCTCGTCCCAGTTGTTGCCGGCACCAACCTCGACCAGCAGCGGCACCGACAGTTCTGCAACGCCGCCCATCAGCCTCGGCAGCACATCTTTTATCGCGGCGAGTTCGGTCTGCGGCACCTCGAGCACCAGTTCATCGTGCACCTGCAGCACCAGGCGTGACTTCATCGTCTGGTCGCGCAGCCAGCGATGGGTGGCGATCATCGCCAGCTTGATCAGGTCTGCCGCGGTGCCCTGCATCGGCGCGTTGATCGCCGCCCGCTCGGCGCCCTGACGCCGCCCCACCTGCTGGGCGCGAATATCCGGCAGATGCAGGCGGCGGCCGAACACGGTTTCGACGTAGCCCTTTGCCTTCGCCTGGGCACGGGTTTCGTCCATGTAGCGGGCGACCCCCGGATAACGGGCAAAGTAGCGGTCGATCCAGCTCTGCGCGGCACTGCGGTCGATACCCAGGTTCTTGGCCAGCCCGTGCGCGCTCATGCCATAGATCAGGCCAAAATTGATCACCTTGGCATAGCGGCGCTGCTCGCTGCTGACCTCCTCCGGCGTCACCCCGAACACCTCGGCGGCCGTTGCGCGGTGAACATCTTCGCCGCGCGCGAAAGCATCGAGCAGGCGCTCGTCACGCGACAGGTGGGCCATGATGCGCAGCTCGATCTGAGAGTAGTCGGCACTCACGATCAGATGCTCGCGTGGGGCGATGAAGGCTGCCCGGATGCGACGCCCCTCTTCGGTGCGAATCGGAATGTTCTGCAGGTTGGGCTCGGAACTCGACAGCCGCCCGGTGACCGCGACCGCCTGCGAAAAGCTGGTGTGCACCCGCCCGGTCGAGGGATTCACCATGCGCGGCAGCTTGTCGGTATAGGTGCTCTTGAGCTTGGCCAAGCCGCGTTGCTCGAGCAATAGCTTGGGCAAGGGGTAATCGTCGGCAAGCGTCTGCAACACCTCTTCGTCGGTTGACGCCTGGCCGGTCGCGGTCTTTTTCACCACCGGCAGGCCCAGCTTGGCGAACAGGATCTCGCCGAGTTGCTTCGGCGACCCGAGATTGAAAGGCTGACCGGCAAGCCGGTGTGCTTCGAGTTCGAGCGCATGCAGGCGACGCCCGAGTTCTTCGGAGTGCTGGGCCAGCAGGAAATCGTCGATCAACACCCCGGTGCGTTCCATCTCGAACAACACCCCGAGGGCCGGCATCTCGATGTCGCGATATAAGGCCTGCAGCCCGGGCTCGGCCGCGAGATCGGCGGCGAGCTTGCCATGCAGCCGCAGGGTGATGTCGGCGTCTTCGGCGGCATATTCGGCGGCAAGCGCGATTGCGACCTCGTCGAAGCCGATCTGTTTTGCGCCTTTGCCACAGACCTCGGCATAGGTGAGGGTGCGAATGCCGAGGTGACGACTCGCGAGCGAATCCATGTCGTGACTGCGGTCGCTCTCGAGCACATAGGACTCGAGCAGGGTATCGTCGCTGATGCCCCCGAGACGAATGCCGTGGTTGGCCAGCACATGCGCGTCGTACTTGAGGTTCTGGCCGAGCTTGCGATGGGTGTCCGACTCCAGCCAGTCGCGCAGGCGCGCCAGCACCTCGTCGAAGGGCAGTTGTGCCGGGGTGTCGGGACCACGATGGGCGAGCGGCAAATAGGCGGCCTCGCCCGGTTCCACCGAAAACGACATGCCGACCAGGCGGGCCGCCATCGGGTCGAGGCTGGTCGTTTCGGTGTCGAAGGCGGTGAGCGGGGCCGACTCGATGCGCGCCAGCCAGGCTTCGAACACCGGCCAACTCAGAATCGTCTCATAGGCCTTGCGATGCTCGCCCGGTGCTTCGGGCGCCGCCTCGACCGATACCGCAACGGCCCCGGCTGCGGCCGACGTGCCAGCACCTGGCGCCACAGTAGCCTCGCCAGCTTCGAGTTCGCGCAGCCAGCCCTTGAATTCCAGACGTCGGTAAAGCTCGGCGAGCGCGGGTTTGTCGTCAGGGCGGGCCGCGAGCTCGTCGAGTCTTAGCGGCAGTTCGAGGTCGGTGACCACCGTCACCAGCTTGCGGCCAAGCGGCAGAAAGTCGAGATGCTTGCGCAGGTTCTCGCCCACCTTGCCGCCTATCTTGTCGGCATTGGCGATGATGTTGTCGAGGTTGCCATACTCCGCGAGCCATTTGAGCGCGGTCTTGGGGCCACACTTGTCGACACCGGGCACGTTGTCGACGGTGTCACCGACCAGCGCCAGGTAGTCGACGATGCGCTCGGGCGGCACGCCGAACTTGGCGGTCACGCCCTCGCAGTCGAGCACCTCCTCGCTCATGGTGTTGACCCATCTCACGCCCGGCTGCACCAGTTGGGTGAGATCCTTGTCGCCGGTCGAAATCACCACCTGCCAGCCGGCCTCGACCGCCTGGCGGGTGAGCGTGCCGATGACATCGTCTGCCTCGACGCCCTCCATCATCAGCAGCGGCCAGCCTTCCGCCTCGACCCCCAGGTGCAGGGGCTCGATCTGGGCGCGCAGGTCGTCCGGCATCGGCGGGCGATGCGACTTGTAGTCGGGATACCAGTCGTCGCGAAAGGTCTTGCCCTTGGCATCGAACACACAGGCGCGATACTCTGCAGCATGTTCGCTCTCGAGTCGGCGCAGCATCGAGAGCACGCCGCGGACGGCGCCAGTGGGCTCGCCAGCGGCATTGCGCAGATCGGGCAGCGCATGAAACGCCCGATAGAGATAGCTCGAACCGTCGACCAGCAAAAGGGTAGGCATTACAGGCAGTCCCGAGCAAAAAAAAAGATGTCGCCCGCGCACGTCCGCGGCCGAGCACAAACTGGATGAAGAGAAAAACATCATGACCGCAAAAGAAAAGCTCCCGCGCAGCGCCCCCAACAGCACCGCACCCAAGTTCAATGCGCGTGAGTCGTGGCGAATCTTCGGGATTATGGCAGAGTTCGTGGAGGCCACCGAACGGCTCAACGCCATCCGGCCGGCGGTGTCGATCTTCGGCAGTGCCCGCACACCGCCGGATCACCTTTACTACATGCTGTCGGAGCGCATCGCACGCCAGCTGTCGGATGCGGGCTTCTCGGTGATTTCGGGCGGCGGCCCGGGCATCATGGAGGCCGCCAACAAGGGTGCCTACTTCGGCAAGAGCCCGTCGATCGGGCTCAACATCCAGCTACCGATGGAACAGGGCTCCAACCCCTACCAGGACATCTCGCAGACCTTCCAGCATTTTTTCGCGCGCAAGTTCATGTTCGTGAAGTTCGCCTCGGCCTATGTCGTGATGCCGGGCGGTTTCGGTACGCTGGATGAGTTGCTCGAGGCGATGACGCTGATCCAGACCGGCAAGAGCCGCAAGATTCCGATCATTCTGGTGCATGCGCCCTTCTGGCAGGGCCTCATAGACTGGTTTCGCGACCGACTGGTGTCCGAGCGCATGATCAACCCGGACGACCTCGACCTCATCCAGGTCATCGACAAGCCCGAGGAGGTGGTCGAGGCGATCTTCAAGCACTACGAAACGCGCGGTTTTCTGCCGCTGCCCGATGAGCACGAGCTGATGCTCAACCTGTGAGCGCGCACACCACATCGCCATGCGCGTTGCGCATTCGCCGCAATACTTGGCGAGGCCGCGCAAGGCGCGGTCATCCACGGTAAAATCGGCGCTCAAACTGGAGAACACGATGCGCAGCAAGTTGATCACAGCACTGGTGCTGATGGCGCTCACCGGGCCGGCACTGGCCCAGCAACAAGCACTCGAGCCGATACCGGAACCCCCGCCCCCGCCGCCCGGCATGATCGATGGGGAAGAAGATCTCGAGCCCGAAGTCACGATCACCCCGCGAGGCGAGGACACGTTCGACGAGTTCCGCATTCGTGGCCGCCTTTACCTGGTGAAGGTCACACCACCGCATGGCGTGCCGTACTTTCTGGTAGACCAGACCGGCAACGGCACGTTGGTGCCTTACCAGAGCGCACTGCCGACGCTGTCGGTTCCGATGTGGATCATCCGTTCGTGGTAACGGCCTGCACCGCGTGCGCGGCCTGAATCAACCCCTGGCTGCGCTTACACACGCTCATGTCCGTCTTTACAGCCGTCTCTAACGACGATCTCGCGCGCTGGCTCGGTGGCTATTCGATCGGGCGTCCGGTCGAACTGCAAGGCATATCGGCGGGCGTCCAGAACAGCAATTTCTTCGTCACGACGACACTCGGACGTTATGTGCTGACCCTGTTCGAGTCGATTCCCCGCGCCGAGCTGCCCTATTTTCTTTATCTGATGGCGCACCTCGCGCATCACGGTCTGCCGGTGCCTGCGCCGATCGCGAACCGCGACAATGAATACCTCGGCAGCTTGAGCGGCCGGCCCGCGGCGCTGGTGGCCCGCCTGCCCGGCAAATCCGTGACCGACCCCACCGATGCACATTGCGAGCGGGTTGGAGCGATGCTGGCCGGCCTGCACCTGGCGGGGCTCTCATACGGCCGCAGGCAGGAGAACCCGCGCGGCCCAGCCTGGCGCGTGCGCACTGCCGCGCGCCTGCAAGGGCATCTACCCGCAGACGAACAGGCCCTGCTCGACGCCGAACTGGTGTTCCAGGCCGACCAGGATTTCACCCGTCTGCCCCGCGGCGTAGTGCATGCAGACCTCTTTCGCGACAACATCCTGTGGGATGGCGACCATATCGGGGGGGTGATCGACTTTTACTTCGCCGGCCACGATGCCCTGCTTTACGACGTGGCGGTAACGGTTAACGACTGGTGCGTAGACGCTGACGGCCAGATCATGCCCAGCCGCGCGGCGGCGCTCCTGCAGGCCTACAATGCGGAGCGGCCGTTCGGCGAGCCCGAACACAAGGCCTGGCCTGCGATGTTGCGTGCAGCAGCACTGCGTTTCTGGTTGTCGCGGGCCGAAGACAAATATCTGCCCAAGCCCGGCGAGATGGTGCTGGTGCACGATCCTGCACGTTTTCGTGACATCCTTCGCCTGCGCATGCAGCAAGCGTACCCACTGCCGCTGCACTGAGGACCGAACCCCGGCCCGATTGCCGGGTCGGAGACTCACCACTTACACGACGAGCACATGCAAGCACGACAACTCCCCTTCCAGCGCGGCTGGGCCTGGCTTTATGAAGGTTTCTACCTGTGGCGACGCAATCCGGCGCTGCTTACCTTCGCGTCGTTCGGCTATCTGCTCACCCTGGTACTCGTCAGCGCGGTCCCACTCATCGGCCAGCCGATTGCATCGCTGCTGATGCCTGTGCTGTCATTGGGTGTGCTCAATACCTGCAAGACGATCGAAGAAGGGCGCAAAAGCGGACCCGACATCCTGTTCTCGGGGTTCAAGAGCAATGTGCCGGCACTGATGGCGGTTGGCGGCATTTACCTGGCCGGCAGTCTGCTGGTGCTGATGCTCACGATGCTGGTCGACGGCGGCACCCTGATGGGCGTGCTCAACGGCAAGATCGATACCGAGGCCGAAATGCCCCCACTGTCCGACCTGCTGCCGGCACTCATCGTGGCCATCGGACTGTCGACACCGGTGCTGATGGCCTACTGGTTCGCCCCGATCCTGGTTGGATGGTGGGGCATTGCCGGCCCCAAGGCCATGTTCTTCAGCTTTGTAGCCTGCTTGCGCAACTGGCGTCCGTTTCTGGCGTTTTCTATTGCGCTCATGGTCGTTACCGGCATTATCCCCAGCATGCTGTTGGGGATCTTGGGCATGATCTCGCCCACGCTGTCGTCCCTGCTGTTGCTGATCGTGCCGCTCATCATCATCCCGGTGCTGTTCGCGAGCTTCTACATCAACGTGCGGGATGTATTCCAGGCCAACGTGGTCGATGAAACCATTGCCGACTGAACCCGGCACCGGATCGAACGCGGGCCCGATAGGTCTGCTCGGCGGCACATTCGACCCCATTCATTTCGGCCACCTCAGGCTTGCGGTGGAAGCACGCGAGGCGCTCGGCCTGGTCAATGTTTGTCTGATTCCGGCCGGCAACCCGCCACATCGTGACACCCCGATGTCTGGCGCGGATCATCGACTGGCGATGGTCGAGCTCGCCATCGCGGGCAACCCCGATCTTCAGGTGGATGACGGCGAGGTGCGCGCCACGCAGAAGAGTTACAGCGTTCTGACCCTCGAGCGCCTGCGCGCGAAATTCGGTCCGGCCAGGCCGCTGGTCCTGATCGTGGGCGCCGACGCGTTCAACGGGCTGCCGACCTGGCACCGCTGGGAGAGCCTGTTCGAGCTGGCGCATGTGGCGGTCGCGAACCGCCCCGGTTTTGCACCACACGAACGCTGCTGGCCAGGCGAGCTTGCGCCGGCACTGGCCGATGCCTGCCGGCGTCGCCTGACCCGCGAGGCCTCAGACCTGGCGAGCGCGCCAGCGGGCCGGATCATGCCCTTCGACATGACCCCGCTGGCCATCTCGGCGTCACTGGTGCGCGACCTCATCAGGGCCGGGCACAGCCCCCGCTATCTGGTCCCGGACACCGTCCTCGACTATATTGATTTGCATCAGCTCTACAAGTGAACCGCATGGATATCAAGAAACTCGAACGAATCGTCGTCGACGCGCTGGAAGACATCAAGGCCAAGGATATCGATGTCATCGATACCACCCGGCTCACTCCACTCTTCGACCGGGTGGTGGTTGCGAGCGCTGACTCCAACCGCCAGACCCGCGCCCTGGCGCGGCATGTGCAGGACAAAGCCAAAGAGGCCGGGCTCGAGGTGGTGAGCGTCGAGGGTGAAGAAGTCGGGGAATGGGTGCTGGTGGATCTCGGCGACATCGTGGTTCACATCATGCAGCCGGCGATCAGGCTTTATTACAACCTGGAAGAACTCTGGACCACCGCCCCCACGATACGTCGCCCTTCGCCTGGCGGCGCACGCACGGCCGACGCACGCTGAACGGCTTCGGGGCGATCAGTCGTGAAACTCGTGGTGGTCGCGGTCGGCACCCGCATGCCGGGCTGGGTCGAAGAAGGCTTCAACGAGTTTGCGCGCCGCATGCCACGCGACCTGCCACTGCAACTGCTCGAGGTGAAGGCCGAACCGCGCAGCACCGGCAAGACCGTCGAGGCCATGATGAGCGCCGAAGCCACCCGCATCGAGACAGCACTGCCCGCACGCGTGCGCCGGGTGGTTCTCGATGAGCACGGCAAGAGTCTGACCACCCTCGAACTATCCCAACGCCTGGCACACTGGCAATCGCTAGGCGACGACGTGGCGCTGATCGTGGGCGGGCCTGACGGGCTTGCACACTCGATCAAGGATTGTGCCGACGAAACCTTGCGGCTTTCAAGCCTGACCCTTCCGCACGCTTTGGTGCGCCCACTGCTTGCCGAGGCACTTTATCGTGCCTGGACGGTACTCAAGAATCACCCTTACCACCGCGAGTAAGCCGCCGCCACACGGCAATGCTCCATAACGGGCCGCTATGACCGGTGTAAGCGTTAGAATTGGGACCAAGCTCACCACAATGATCCGTCGATGACCAACCGAATCTACCTCGCCTCGACCAGCCCTCGCCGGCGCGATCTGCTGCGCCAGATCGGTGTTCGTTTCGACCCGCTGGTGTTTCGCACCGGCGAACGCGGCGAGGACAGCGATATCGACGAGTCGCCCTTCGACGGCGAGAACGTCGAACACTATGTCGAGCGGCTCGCACTCACCAAATCGCATGCCGGCTTCAGGCGCTTGCGCTGGCGTCAATTGCCGAGCAATCCGGTGCTCGCGGCCGACACCACGCTGTCGGTGGACGGTGAAATCGTCGGCAAGCCGACCTCACTCGAAAACGCGGGAGAAATACTCGCTCGGCTTTCCGGTCGAAGCCACCAGGTGCTGACCGCGGTGGCGATGAGCGACGGCGAGCGCACCCGCAGTCTGGTCAGCATCAGCGAGGTGCGGTTTCGTACCCTGAGCGAATCCGAGATCCGTCACTACCTCACGACCGGCGAGTCCATGGACAAGGCCGGTGCGTATGCGGTCCAGGGGCGGGCAGCGATGTTCATCGAGCATCTGAGCGGCAGCTATAGCGGCATCATGGGTTTGCCGCTGTGCGAAACGGCGACGCTGCTGGCAACCTTCGGCTATCCTCTCTACCCCTGAACAAGCGGGAGGCAGCTGCAGCGATTTCGCCCCCGACGGGGCAGCCCAGCCGGGACGCGTCGTCCGGCACCTCGTCTTGCAGGGGCAATTCGCAATGGATGACCGGCAGCCTGTGCCGTCTGCCATTGCGTATTTCCCATTGCGGCAAGGCCAATGAGCATCGAATTTCTGATCAATTTCACCCCGCAGGAAACGCGGGTAGCGCTGGTCGAACAAGGCGTCGTGCAGGAGCTCCACGTCGAACGCATCGCCAATCGCGGCATCGTCGGCAACATCTACGTCGGCAAGGTCGTCAGGGTGCTGCCGGGCATGCAGTCGGCGTTCATCGACATCGGGCTCGACCGCACCGCCTTTTTGCATGTGGCGGACATCTGGAGCGAGCGCCACAACGGTGAGGGCGGACGGCCGATCGAGCGCATCCTGAGCGAGGGCCAGAGCCTGACCGTGCAGGTGTTGAAAGACCCGATCGGCACCAAGGGCGCGCGCCTGTCCACCCAGATCAGCATCGCCGGACGACTGCTGGTGTACCTGCCCCAGGACAAGCATATCGGCATCTCGCAGCGCATCGAGGACGAATCCGAGCGCGAATCGCTGCGCGGCCGACTGACCCGCCTGGTGCCCGACGACGAGACCGGCGGCTTCATCGTCCGAACAATGGCCGAATCGGCCTCGGACGACGAGCTCGCCGCCGACATCGCCTATCTGCGCAAGCTGTGGAGCGAAATCCGCAACGGCGCAAGCGGGCGCAAGCCCCCCAGCCTGCTCTACGAAGACCTCGACCTTGGGCAGCGGGTGCTGCGCGATCTGGTTGGCGACGAAACCAGCCGCATCATGGTCGATTCGCGCGAAAACTTTCAAAAGCTGTCGGCCTTTGCTGCGGTGTATAGCCCCAAGGTGCTGCCGCTGCTGGTCCATTACGCCGGCGACCGGCCGATATTCGACCTGCACAATGTCGAAGACGAGATCCAGCGCGCATTGGCGCGGCGGGTCGATCTCAAATCCGGCGGCTACCTGATCATCGACCAGACCGAGGCGATGACGACCGTCGACGTGAATACCGGCGGCTTCGTCGGTGCGCGCAACTTCGACGATACGATCTTCAAGACCAACCTCGAGGCCGCGCAGACGATCGCCCGCCAGTTGCGCCTGCGCAACCTCGGCGGCATCATCATCATCGACTTCATCGACATGGAGAACGTCGAGCATCGCGACATGGTGCTCGCCGAGTTTCGCAAGGCCTTGTCGCGTGACCATACCAAGATGAGCGTGAATGGCTTCACCGCGCTGGGCCTGGTCGAGATGACGCGCAAGCGCACCCGCGAATCGCTCGCCCACTTGTTGTGCGAGCCCTGCCCCACCTGTGAGGGGCGTGGTGAGGTCAAGACCGCCCGCACCGTGTGCTTCGAGATCCTGCGCGAGTTGTTGCGCGAGGCGCGCCAGTTCAATGCGCGCGAGTTTCGGGTACTGGCCGCACCGCATGTGATCGACCTGTTTCTGGACGAGGAGTCGCAATCGCTCGCGATGTTGTCGGATTTCATCGACAAGAAGGTATCGCTGCATCCCGAGGCGAGCTACACCCAGGAGCAGTTCGACATCGTGCTGCTATGAAGTCCCCCCACTCCCGAGACCCCAAGTGATGATCGGTCGCATTACCGGTACCCTGCTCGAAAAGAACCCACCGCAAATCGTCGTCGATGTACACGGCATCGGCTACGACATCGACGTGCCGATGAGCACCTTCTACAACCTCCCCGCAACCAGCGAGAAGGTGAGCCTGTTCACCCACTTCGCGGTGCGCGAGGACGGCCATTTCCTGTACGGCTTCTCGACCGACGCCGAGCGCAGCGCATTTCGCCAGTTGCTCAAGGTCAGCGGTATCGGCGCGCGCACCGCCCTTTCGGTGCTGTCCGGCCTGTCGGTCACCGATCTTCATCAGGCAATCGCACTGCAGGAATCCGCTCGTCTGATCAGGATTCCCGGCATCGGCAAGAAGACCGCCGAGCGCTTGCTGCTGGAGTTGCGCGACCGGCTCGGCCAGGCGCTGCCAGGTGTCACCCTGCCCGGCCCGGGCGCACTCGCAAGCACCACGCCCGACAACCGCAGCGACATCATGAACGCGCTGCTCGCGCTGGGCTACAACGACCGCGAGGCCATTGCTGCAATGAAGGCCGTACCGGAAGACAGCGGCGTATCCGACGGCATTCGCCTTGCACTGAAACAGCTCGCAAAGGTCTGAGCCCCCCGTTTGAGCCCGCAGCATGTCAGTCACCATCGCCGCACCCGCGCATAGCGAACTCCTGATCCGCAAGAGCCGCTTCATCGGCTGCGTCGAACCCGTCGCAGACCGGGCCGCGGCGCAGGCCAGGGTGGCCGAGTTGCACACGCTGCACCCCGGCGCAACCCATGTTTGCTGGGCGCTGCTGGCCGGTGGGCAATCGGCTGCGGTCGATGATGGCGAACCCAGCGGCACCGCTGCGCAGCCAATGCTCAGGGTACTGCGCCATCATGATCTGGAAGGCGTGCTGGCAACCGTGGTGCGCTACTTCGGCGGAGTGAAGCTGGGCGCGGGGGGCCTGGTGCGGGCCTACACCGACGCGGTCGCACAGGCCTTGATCGTGGCCGAAAAGGTGCCGATCGTGCGTCAGCGGCAGCTTTGCTGCGCCCTACCGTATGCGCTCGAAGGCATGCTGCGGCGCGAACTCGAGAGCGCGGGCGCAGTGTTGCTCGCGGTTGAACATGCGGACCAGGTCGAGTTTCACTTCAACCTGGCAGAGGCCGATGCCGAGGCGCTGATTGCGCGACTGGGCGAAGCGGGTCAAGGCCGGATCGCCTGGCGCTCGCCCGAGTGAGCATTTCGGCAAGGGCTGCCGGCAGGTTTTTGACCACCCGCTCGGCGCTCACCTATACTCCCCGCAACGCGCTGAATCCCGAGCACGCATGCGCTCACTCACTGGCTGCTCAATGCCCATCGAAACCGACAAGCTCCAGGCGGGGAACACCGCCAGATTGATTTCCGCAGCCCCCGCGGATCGCCAGGAAGACGTGGTCGAGCGTGCGCTGCGCCCGAAACGTCTGGCCGAATATGTGGGACAGGCCAAGATTCGCGAGCAACTCGAGATCTTCATCCAGGCCGCACGTGGGCGCAAGGAGGCGCTCGACCATGTGCTGTTGTTCGGCCCGCCCGGGCTTGGCAAAACCACGCTCGCACATATCGTCGCGGCCGAAATGGGGGTCAATCTGCGCCAGACATCCGGCCCGGTGCTCGAGCGCGCCGGCGACCTGGCCGCACTGCTGACCAACCTCGAACCGCACGACGTACTGTTCATCGACGAGATTCATCGGCTCTCGCCGGTGGTCGAAGAAATACTCTATCCGGCGCTCGAGGACTATCAGATCGACATCATGATCGGCGAAGGCCCGGCCGCGCGCTCGGTCAAACTCGACCTGCCGCCCTTCACCTTGGTCGGCGCCACCACCCGCGCCGGCATGCTTACCAACCCCCTGCGAGACCGTTTCGGCATCGTGTCGCGGCTGGAGTTTTACACCCCCGACGAGTTGGCTTTCATCGTCGGTCGCTCGGCGCGCCTCTTGAATGTCGAGATCGACGAACAGGGCGCATTCGAAATTGCCCGGCGCGCGCGCGGCACCCCGCGTATTGCCAACCGCCTGCTGCGCAGGGTGCGCGACTATGCCGAAGTGCGGGCCGACAGCCGCATCACCCCCGACGTGGCCGACCGGGCCTTGACAATGCTTGATGTCGATCACCTCGGGCTGGATCTCATGGACCGCAAGCTGCTGGGGGCAATGCTGGAGAAGTTCGGTGGTGGCCCGGTGGGGCTGGACAACCTCGCGGCCGCGATCGGCGAATCAACCGATACGATCGAGGACGTGCTCGAGCCCTTCCTGATCCAGCAAGGTTATCTGCAGCGCACGCCGCGCGGCCGCATGGCAACGGCGTCGATCTGGCAGCATTTCGGGCTCGTACGCCCACGCGCCCCGGGCGATCTGTTCGACGTTGGGTGAGTCGGGCGGATGCGCACTTTCCAGGCCCTGGTGATCGTAATCTGCCTGACGGGCGGCCTGTGGTTGCTGCGCGGGTCGGTCTTTTTCTGGCCGGATCGCGGCGACCCGTCGCAAGGCGTGCTTTTGCAGGGGTTTTCGTCGCAGTTGCTTGGCGCAGCCTTGCTGATCGTTGCTGCGCTGGGCGTGATGGCATCGCGCCAGGCCGGGCGCGGTGATGGGCGCGCAGCACCGCATGCCTGGCAGGTTCGCTATTTTGTCCTGATCATGTCCGCGCTAGGCCTGATCAGCGCCGCACTCTCCACCGGTGAGCGCGGCCCCAATCCCGATTCACGCGCCCGCGTTAGCGAGGCAAAAGCGCAGAATCTCTGAGGCTCGATCAGATCACGGGCTGCTCTTCAACTTCTTGAGCTGGTGACGCACACTATCGGCCATTTCGAGCAACTCGGGCAAATCGCGAGACGTCAGCAAGTTCCCGAAATGCTCCATGGCGCGCGAGCTGACGTACAGATGGCCATTATGCCGGCGCGAGATCCAGCCCAACTCGACCAGCCGCACGATCTTGCGCCGAACGGTTTCGCGTGCCAGACCTGACGCAGCGGCGATCGAGTAGGCATTACAGGGCTTGAGCGTGCAATTCAGCCCCTGTATGGGTTGATCGGCCTGGTCAGCACTTGCGCGGGTAGTGGCCATGCCATCGAGCGCACCAATGTTGTGCAACGCGATCTCGCCGAGCAACAAAGGCAACAGGATGTCCTGGTCGAATTCGTCATAGAGCCGCCGCAGATTGCGGATCTCGTAACGGGCGAGCATGATCGCAACCGTGCGCAGCGCGCTTGCACCATTTGGGTTGACGTCGGGAGGCCATTCATCCTGACGCACCTCGCCCTGAGCTGCAGCCTCTTGTCCTGCTGGGGGACTGCCTTCGCGCCGGTTGGTCATTGACGTCGTTTTATTGGAATTTGTTACACCGGAGCATAACCGATTCGAATTCGCAGGCAATGACCCGAGTTACCCGAATTGGGCTTTACCCAAGCCATTTCGCATTATCGCCCCTGCCCCACGCATGGCCATGGGAGCAGAGCCTATCCACTCTTGCGCGCCCGCGGATGCGCGGAATCATAGACCTTGGCGAGATGCTGAAAATCGAGGTGGGTATAGACCTGGGTGCTACGGATGCTCGCGTGGCCGAGCAACTCCTGCACCGCCCGCAGATCGCCGCTTTCCTGGAGCATGTGGGTAGCGAAGCTGTGGCGCAGCATGTGCGGGTAAACATGTATGCCCAGGCCACTGCGCACAGCCCATGACGCCAGGCGGGAGCGAATTGCACTTGGGCTAAGACGCGTGCCGGTGCGGGTGACGAACAGCGCTGGCTCATCGGGGCCTCTCAAATACGCCGGACGTTGCGAAATCCACTTTCCAAGACATTCGGTCGCGATGCCCCCAACCGGCACGATCCGGGTCTTGCCACGTTTGCCGGTAACGGTGACCAGTCCCTCTACCAAGTCTAGCCCAGCGCCGACATCGAGACCAGCCAGTTCGGCAACCCGCAGCCCGGAGGAGTAAAACAGCTCGAACATCGCCCGGTCGCGAACGTCGAGCGGCTCGTCTGCCTGAGCATCGAGCAGCGCCTTGCTTTGCTCCTGCGACAGCACCTGCGGCAGGCGCTGGAGTGAGCGCGGCGGCCGCACATGCGCAACCGGATTGGTCGGCAAACCATGATGACGCACCAGCCAGCGATAAAACCCACGCCAAGCCGACAGGACTCGGCCAATCGAGCGCCCGCCCAGGCCCTCGCCATGCAGCCTGGCAACGAAACGGCGCACATCATGCGGGCCAATCAGTGCCGGCTCACGCCCTTCCAGCAAGTGCTGCAGCCGCCACAGATCGCTGCCATAACTTTCGAGTGTCAGCGCCGCGGCCCGCCGCTGGTCGGAAAGATAGGCCAGATAGGCCTCGAACAGCGGCAAAAGTGCCTCGGGTTCGCGCGCACTTTCGATCGAGCGCTTGTCGTCAGTGATCGACATTCACACTTCCTGCCGACTCAAACACATGAATCAGCCGAGTTCGCGACGCAGGGCCGATGCGGTCAGGTCACCGATGCGGCTCAAGTAAAGCGTGCCCATCTCGGGATAAAAGCGCTCGGCATCCTCGCTGGCGAGTGCCAGCAGACCAAACACCTGGGCGTCGCGCCGCAAGGGAACCAACGCGACCGAACGTACATGCGGCGCGGCGGCGCCCAGCCAGCCAAGCACCTCGATATGCCCGGGCGCTCCGCAATAGGGATGGCGCATGTCGCCCGCCTGAAAACACAGTGCCTCGCTGACCGGAAGAAAATCGTCTTCGTCATGACTGAGCGGCGCATTCCAGATCCGGATAGCGACATATGGAACCGAAAAATCCTCGATCAGGCTGTTGAACAGGGCATCGCGCAATACCGCATAGGAATTGGCCTCGAGCAGCGTTAGGGTGAGTCTGTGGACCTTCTCGCCGATTTCGTCATTCTCCTCGCCGAAGCGGATCAACTCGGCGAGTTTGCCCTCGAGTTGTCCGATCTTTTCGCGTAAGGCGTGCAGTTGTCGTTCGGCGAGCGTGATTGCCTGCCCACCATGGGGATGAGGGACGGTGATGCGGGTAAACAACTCACCATGCTCCGACAGAAAATCGGGGTGAGCATTCAGGTAGGCTGCGACTTCATCTGCTTTCATCGTTCTGCAACTCCATGACCGCGGCCCAGACCGCGGCGTTTGCGACCTTTGATTGAAATCAGGCGGCGGCCATCAAGGTGTCGATACACAGCTCGCCTTCGAACACCGTCACGGCGGGCCCACTCATGCGCACGCTGCTGCCCGGCCCATCCCAGGCGATCTCAAGCGCCCCACCGCGGGTCTCCACCCGCACCGGCGAAACCAGCAGTTCGCGCAGGACTCCTGCGACCACCGCGGCGCAGGCACCGGTACCGCAAGCCAGGGTTTCGCCCGCACCGCGCTCGAATACACGCAGGCGTATGCTATGGCTGTCCAGGATTTGCATGAAGCCCGCGTTGACCCGCGCGGGAAAGCGCGGATGCACCTCAACCTGCGGGCCTACGACTTCGACCGGGGCGCTATCGACATCCATCACCACCTGCACCGCATGTGGATTGCCCATCGAAACCGCGGTGATCGCGATGCGGCTGCCGTCTGCGAGTTCGAGCGCCTGAACCACTGCGTCCGAATCCGAAACGAAGGGGATCTCGGCGGGCGCGAGCCGCGGAACCCCCATATCAACCGTCACCAAGCCATCTGCCCCAAGCCGCGGGGTGATGATGCCCGCACGCGTCTCGACCCGGATCTCACGCTTGTCGGTCAGGCCTCGATCGTGCACAAAGCGCACGAAGCAGCGCGCCCCATTGCCGCATTGCTCGACCTCGCCCCCATCTGCATTGAAGATCCGGTAGCGAAAGTCGACGTTTGCCCCTGTCGGACGCTCGACGACCAGGAGCTGATCACAGCCCACTCCAAAGTGTCGGTCTGCAAGCCTGCGCACCAGTGCTGGACTCAGCTCAATGGTTTGCCCGATTGCATCGATCACGACGAAATCGTTGCCCAAACCGTGCATTTTTGTAAAGCGCAGTTGCATGTTTGCTTCGCTTCGTTGATTGCCACTCGGCCAGCCCCGATTCTGGCCCAGCCACTGGCGCGCGTCCACTCGCATGCACGGTTCGAGCGCGCAGCGTCAGTAGGGGCTGGGCACCCCTTCCGGGCGGGTCTTGAAACGGCGATGAACCCAGTAATACTGCTCGGGCATTGTGCGCACCGCCGACTCGATCCAGGCATTCATGTACGCGGTGTCGGCCTCGACATCGCCGGTCGGAAAACCGACCCACTCTTCGCCGATCTCCATCACATAACCACTGCCATCGGCAAGCATGCGGCTCATCGACGGCACCACCGCGGCATCGGCAAGCCGCGCGAGGCGCGACAAGCCGGTGATGGTTGCCGCCGGCACCCCGAAGAAGGGCACGAAGATTGAGTCCTTGCGGCCGAAATCCATATCAGGCAGGTAATAAAGCGATCTGCCGGTGCGCATCGCCCGAACCGTGGTGCGCACTCCGTCACTGCGCGAGAGCATGACCTGATCGCCAAAGCGGGTGCGCCCATGGAGCAACCAGCGATCGAACACCGGGTCTTTCTGATGGGCATAAACGCTCATGCCGTCAAACTCCATCGCCATGCGCGTGCCGCACATGTCGAGCCCGACGAAATGCGGCACCAGCAGCACTATGGGTCGCCCCTGGGCCTGGATCGCCCTGAGTCGCTCGAGATGCTCGACCTTCACGATTCGGCGCAAACGCGCCTCGCTGGCCCACCATGCCACACCGCGCTCGAGCGCGCTTCGGCCCAGTACGGCGTAGTGGCGACGTGCCAGGTCATCGCGCTGTGACTCGTCCAGTTCGGGAAAGCACAGCCGCAGATTGACCTTGACTACATGCCGGCGCGCCTTGCCGAAGAAATAGAGCAGTCCACCGAAACCTCGTCCCAGCCTTGCCAACACCGGCAAGGGCAGCCAATGCAACACCCACAACAGCCCGATCACCGCATGACTGAATATGCGCATCAAGCCTCCTCCGGAGGCGCAACACCTTCCGGACGCTTGTAGCGGTTATAGGCAAACAGGTATTGCTGAGGACAGGCCAGGACCATCCGCTCGACCTCGCGATTGATGATGCGGCAACGCTCCTCGAGTGTTCCGGCAATCGCCTCGACCGGCTCCGACACATGCACGACATACCCCTTTCCGTGCGGGAGTCGCTCCGCCCAGATCATCAGCACCTTGACCCCCTTGACCTCGGAAAGGCGCGCAGCCAGCGTCATGGTCCAGGCCATCCGTCCGAAAAAAGGTGCCCACATGCCCTCGCCCTGGCGAGGCGCCTGATCGGGCAGGATGCCGACCATTTCACCGCTGCGCAAGGCCTTCAGCAACAAACGCACGCCCGACACGTCGGCCGGTGCAACCCGAACATTGCCGCGCGCGCGCCCCGACTCCATGATCGGGCGAATTGCGGACTGACGGGGGGGGCGAAACAATACCGTTACCGGCGCGTAAGTCGATCCATAGTGCGCGCACAACTCGAAACAGCCCAGATGTGCAGTCAGAAACAGGATGCTGGCCCCTTCCGCACGGGCCGCCTCGATCAGTTCCCCCCCTTCAGCCCTCACGATGCACGACAGGATCTCCTGTTGCGGGCGTAGCCAGATGAACGGCAGTTCGAACATCTGTCGTCCATGCTCTGCAATCGACGCTCTCAGCAGCGCCGGCGGCGGGACACCGACGGCCATCTCGAGATGGGTACGCAGACGTTCTCGGTGCTTTCCCGAGAACCACCACGCCAGCCATCCAGCCCAGCCACCGAGCA
>JAEUNS010000291.1 GCA_016790005.1 Zoogloeaceae bacterium | reverse complement strand
ACCAGGTGGCCGGTCAGCGCGGCCTGGATCGCCATGTCGGCGGTGCGCAGGTCGCGGATCTCGCCGATCATGATGATGTCCGGATCCTGGCGCAGCAAGGCCCGCACCCCGTCGGCGAAGCCGAGATCGATCGAGGCCTGGACCTGCATCTGGTTGAAGCTCTCTTCGACCATCTCGATCGGATCTTCGATCGTGCACACGTTGACTTCGGGGGTCGCGAGCTGCTTCAGGGTGGAGTAGAGCGTGGTGGTTTTGCCCGAGCCGGTCGGCCCGGTCACGAGGATGATGCCGTTGGCCTGGCGGGTCATGTGCGACCAGCGCTGGCGGTCATCTTCACTGAATCCCATGTCGGTGAAGCTGCGCACCAGCACGTCCGGATCGAAGATCCGCATCACCAGCTTCTCGCCGAACACCGTCGGCAGGGTGGACAGTCGTAACTCCACTTCGGTGCCCTGGGGTGTGCGGGTCTTGATTCGGCCGTCTTGCGGGCGACGCTTCTCGACCACATCCATGCGCCCGAGAATCTTGATGCGACTGGTCATCGCGTTGATCACGCTGATCGGCAGTTGATATACCTGATGCAGCACCCCGTCGATGCGAAAGCGGATGCTGCCCAGCGTGCGGCGTGGCTCGACATGTATGTCGGACGCCCGCTGATCGAAGGCGTATTGCCACAACCAATCGACGATGCGCACGATATGCTGCTCGTTGGCATCGAACTGGCGGTTGTTGTCGCCGAGCTCCACCAGTTGTTCGAAATTGGCGATGGGGTTGCCACGCTGGGGGTCGATCTGGGTGGCGTTCTTGACCGAGCGTGCGAGGTTGTAGAACTCGACCCGAAAGCGTTCGATGTCCAGCGGGTTGGCAAGTACCCGCCTGATCGAGCGCTTGAGGATGGGCTGCAACTCGGCCTCCCACTCGCGGATGAAGGGCTCGGCCGTGGCGATCACGACTTCGTCGGTGCTGACCATTACCGGCAATACCCGGATTCGTGCCGCATAGGCGCTCGACATGATCTCGGTCACCGCCGAAAAGTGAATCTTCAGGGGGTCGATATGCATGTAGTCGATGCCGACCTTGTGCGCCAGCCACTCGGTCAAGGTCTCGAGGTCGAGCAGCTTGTGCGGGGGCTGAGCCGATTTCAGCCGCTGTTCGGCAATCACGGCGAGCGGGTGTAGCTGGGTCGTCTGGCGACCTTGGCCAGCGAGTACGGCATCATGCTCGCTACGCGTGATCAGTCCATCATCGACCAGATCCTGAACGAGTTCGCGCAGCGTGATGCGGCGGTCGCGTGCCGTGGGGGCGTGCCGGTTCTCCGGGTCTGGCGCGGTACGCGAAGGTGAAGGCATGTGCGGGCGGTCCTGACAGGGAATCGAACTTACTGTAGCCTCAGTGGACGCGGGGTACAACAAGGTATTCCTGTGTCCCGGTGGTTTTCGCGAGACTTTGCCCATGGCCTCAAGCTTCGGTTTCGACCTGCGTACGCTCGAAGTGTTCATGATCGCGGTGGAGACGGGAAACCTTACGACCACCGCGGAGCGGCTCGGCACCACCCAGTCTTCGGTGTCGCAAACCCTGGCCAATCTCGAGCAGAACCTGGCGGTGCGCCTGCTCGATCGCACGGTGCGACCCTTGCGGGTGACGACCGAGGGACGGTTTCTGTATGACCGCGCCAGCCATCTGCTTGCAGAGGCGCGCAAGACCAATCGTGACATCCTCAAGGGCCAGTTCCAGCAGTTGCACACCGTGCGAATTGCGCTGGTGGACTCGTTGGCGACGGCCGTCGGGCGACACCTGATCGATGCAGTGCGCCGGCGCACCGAGGATTGGTCGATCACGACCGGGCTGTCGCACATGCATGCGCCGGCTTTGCTGTCGCGCCAGGTGGATATCATCATCTCGGACGATGCGCTCGATGACCATGACGATCTCGCCCGTCATCCCATTCTGCGTGAGCCCTTCGTGCTGGTATTGCCGCCGGATTTCGAGGGTGACGTGATGAGTCTTGCGCGCCTGCAGGCTCGCCATGAGTTCGTTCGCTATCCCGCGCATTCGCTGATCGGGCAGACCATCGAGCGCTATCTGCGCCACCAGCGGGTCGAGCTCCCGCGGCGCCTCCACCTCGACAATACCTTCGCGATCATCGCCACCGTTGCCGCTGGCGTGGGCTGGGCGATCACGACACCGCTGTGTCTTTACCAGAGCGGCCTGCAAGGCCGTTCGGTGGTTTGCCGGCCATTGCCGGGTCAGCCGCTGTTTCGACAGCTCACCCTGGTTTCGCGGCGCAACGAGTTGTGGGACTTGCCGCGCGTGATCGCGGAGGATAGCTGCGAGATTCTGCGAGAGCGCTTTCTGGCCGACGTGGCCGGCAGTCTGCCCTGGGTTGCGTCGCTGATCCATGTTGGGGAGCCGGGTCAGCGTTGAGCCGCGCGCAGCGGACACAATCGTTTTTTCTAATGCTCCAGGGCGTTGTGCGTCTGAAAGTGTTTGCACCGCCCGTGCGTCGCTCCTAGAGTCGGAGGCTTGGAGACCACCCATCAGGGAGTGGGAATGCCGAAGCCGCTGCGTGTGTTTGTCGAAGTCGTCGACCGGTTCAATCGCATCATCGGTCGCATCGTCATGTTCATGGTGTTCGTGATGATCGCGGTGCTGCTGTATTCGTCGGTCTCCAAGACCTTCCATCTTCCGGCGATCTGGACGCTCGAGATGGCGCAGTTCCTGATGGTGGCGTATTTCCTGCTCGGCGGCGCCTACTCGATGCAACTCGATGCCCACGTGCGCATGGATCTGTTCTATTCGCGCTGGTCGCCGCGCACCCGGGCCATCGTCGATTCGGTGACCGTCCTGTTGCTGATCTTCTATCTGGTGCTTCTGCTCTACGGCGGGCTGTCGTCGACCTGGTATGCGATCGAGTACCGCGAGACCAGCTACTCCTCATGGTCGCCATTGATGGCCCCGATCAAGATCATCATGTGCATCGGCATCTTTATGATGCTGCTGCAGGCGCTCGCGACTTTGGTGAAGGACGTGGCCAGGGCGCGCGGGGAGTCACTCGAATGAGCTACGAGATGATCGCGCTGCTGATGTTCTCGTCGATGATGTTGCTGCTCATCACCGGCAAGCGCGTGTTTGGCGCGATCGGTGCAGTGGCGGTGATCGCGTCGCTGGCGCTGTGGGGGGACGGGGGCGCCGAGATGGCCTTCTCGGCGGCGATGAAGCTGATGAAGTGGTATCCGCTCCTGACCTTACCACTGTTCATCTACATGGGTTACATGCTGTCGGAGTCCGGTATCGCCGATGATCTCTACAAGATGTTCCATGTGTGGATGGCGCCGCTGCCGGGCGGGCTCGCCATCGGAACCATCGGTTTGATGGTCGCGATCTCCGCGATGAACGGGTTGTCGGTGGCCGGCATGGCCATTGGCGTGTCGATCGCGCTCCCCGAGTTGCTGCGCCGCGGTTACGACAAAATCATGGTCACCGGGGTGATTCAGGCGGGCAGTTCGCTGGGCATACTGGTGCCACCCTCGGTGGTGCTGGTGCTGTACGGCATGATCGCACGCCAGCCGGTGGGGCAGCTGTGGCTTGCGGGTGTGTTGCCGGGGCTGATGATGGCGGCCCTGTTCATGATCTACATCGGGGTGCGCTGCCATTTTCAGCCGCATCTCGCGCCGCGGCTCTCGAAAGAGGAGCGCGCGGTGATCACCTGGGCCGAGAAGGTCCATGTGCTCAGGGCTGGCGTGCTGCCGCTGGTGATCTTCTTTTCGATGATCGGGCTGTTTTTGCTCGGCTACACCAGCCTGGTCGAAAGCTCTGCGGTAGGCGCGACAGCTGCGACCCTCGCAGCCATCGGAAAACGTCGCCTGACCCGCAGGGTGCTCGAAAACACCCTGCGCAACACGCTTGCGATCACCAGCATGTTCATGTGGATCATCCTGGCGGCGCTGTGCTTTGGCGCGGTGTTCGACGGCCTGGGCGCGGTGAATGCGGTCGAATCGTTCTTCATCGACCGACTGGGGCTCGACCCTTGGCAGGTGCTGATCATGATGCAGCTGTCGTTCATCCTGATGGGCATGTTTCTCGACGATACCGCGATGTTGGTAATCGTCGCGCCGCTCTACATTCCGTTGGTCGGGGCGCTCGGTTTCGATCTGATCTGGTACGGGGTGCTTTACACCATCACCTGCCAGATCGCCTACATGACCCCGCCGTTCGGCTACAACCTCTTCCTGATGCGGGCGATGGCACCGCCCGAGATCACGCTCGGGCACATCTACCGCTCGGTGACGCCGTTCGTGCTGATCATGACGCTGGCGATGGCCCTGATCATGGTGTTTCCCCAGATCGCGCTGTGGTTGCCGCAACTTCACTATGGCAGATGAACTGTTCGTGCTTCGGTCGCGTCGCTGATGGCGCGTTTTCATGAGGTTGGTGCGGATCTCCGTCCCAGCCGCTTTGGTCTTGATGGCCAGCACTTTGGAGGGTGAAGAAAGATGAGCACCAACACGCGGCGGGACTTTCTCAAGAAGGCGGTGGCAACCGGTGCGGCGGGCGGCGCGGTGCTGGGCGCACCCTATGTGCACGCGCAATCAAAGACCAAGATCACCTGGCGGCTGCAGACTTATGCCGGTGCGGCGCTGGGCGAGCATGTGATCAAGCCCGCGGTGGACGCCTTCAACAAGGCAGCCAATGGCGAAATGGAGATCAAGCTCTTCTACGCCGATCAACTCGTGCCTACCGGCGAACTCTTCCGTGCGATGCAGCGGGGCACCATCGATGCGGTTCAGAGTGATGACGACTCGATCGCGGCGCCGGTGGATATCGCCGTGTTCGGTGGCTACTTTCCGTTCGCCACCCGTCACAGCCTCGATGTGCCGGTGCTGTTTCACGAATGGGGCCTGAACGAGATCTGGAAGGAGGCCTATGACGAGGTCAAGGGGGTGACCTGGCTGTCGGCCGGCGCCTGGGACCCATGTCATTTCGCCACGGTTCAGCCAATCCGCAGTCTGGCCGACCTCAAGGGCAAACGGGTGTTCACCTTTCCGACTGCCGGCAAGTTCCTGTCCCGCTTCGGGGTGATTCCGGTCACGCTGCCGTGGGAGGACATCGAGGTCGCGGTGCAGACCGGTGAGCTCGACGGTATCGCCTGGTCGGGTATCACCGAGGTCTACACCGTCGGCTGGGCCAATGTCACCAAGTACTTTCTCACCAACAACATCTCGGGTGCATGGTGCGGCTCGTTCTTCGCCAACAGCGACAAGTGGAATGCGCTGCCCGAGCATCTCAAGGTGTTGTGGCAGATATGCATGGACAGCTCCCACTACTACCGTCAGCACTGGTACTGGGGCGGCGAGGCCAAGCTGCGGGTCGGCGGCGACAAGTTGCAGATGACCTCAATTCCGGCAGAGGAGTGGAAGACGGTCGAGGACGAAGCGGTGAAGTTCTGGGACGAGATCGCGGCCACCAGCCCCCGCTGTGCCAAGGTCATCGACATCTTCAAGCGCTACAACGCCCTCATGGCCAAGGCTGGCACGCCTTATCGCGGCTGACGCACGAGTGGGTGCAGGTCAGTGCCCCGGTTCCCGTCGGTCGGGTCGGGGCAGGGGATTGAAAGTCAGGAATGCAGCGGCTCGTCGACAGCCGATCGGGAGTAATCAATGCAAGCGCGAGAGGTACGCACCAAGGAAGATGCACGCGCCATCGTCGAGGCACGCGGGCTGAGCCATGTGAAGGTCGGCCTGTTCGACAACGACGGTGTGATGCTGGGCAAATACATGAGCAAGTCCAAGTTCTTTGCGGCCCTCGATGGTGGCTTCGCGTTCTGCGACGTGATCGTCGGCTGGGACGTCAAGGACAAGCTTTATGACAACGCCCGCTACACCGGCTGGCACACCGGCTACCCCGATGCCCAGGTGAGGATACTGCCCCATACCTGCCGCGACATTCCGTTCGAGCATGGCATGCTGCTGTTTCTGTGCGAACTCGACCAGGCTGCGGCCGCGGTGTGTCCGCGCCGGACCTTCGGGCGGGTGCTCGAGCGCTGTGCTGCGATGGGTTTCGACGCCTATGCCGCACTTGAGTATGAGTTCTTCGTGTTCGACGAAACGCCGCACTCGATCCGCGAGAAGGGTTTTCGCAACCTCAAACCCTTCACTCCGGACTGGTTCGGCTATTCGATCATCCGCAATTCGGTCCATTCCGATCTCTACCATCAGATTCTCGCGTTGGGCGAGAACATGGACTTTCCGATCGAGGGCCTGCACACCGAGACCGGCCCAGGTGTGCTCGAAGCCGCGATCGCGGTCGACCGGGCAGACGCCGCTGCCGACAAGGCTGCGCTGTTCAAGACCTTCATCAAGGTGCTGGCGCAGCGCAACCAACTCATGGCCACCTTCATGGCCAAGTGGTCGATGGACTATCCCGGTCAGTCCGGCCATATCCATGTTTCGCTGCGCGACTCGGCCTCGGACAAGTCGGCGTTCTTCGACCCTGCGGCCGAGTGGGGCATGAGCAAGCTGCAGCGCCACTTCATCGCCGGCCAGCAACGCCTGATGCCCGAGCTTCTGGCGATGGTATCGCCCACCGTCAACAGTTACCGCCGCCTCATACCGGGCTACTGGGCGCCCACCGACGCGACCTGGGGTGTGGAGAACCGCACCACCGCGCTGCGCCTGATTCCCGGCAGCGACAAGTCGCAGCGGGTCGAATACCGGCTCGGCTCGGCAGACGGAAATCCCTATCTCACCCTGGCGGTTGCGCTTGGTTCGGGGCTGTGGGGCATCGCCAATGAGTGGGAGCCCCATGAGGTGGTGCTGGGCAATGGCTACGAGCGCACTTACCCGGAAGAGCTCGCCCTGCCGCGCACGCTGTGGGATGCGGCCCAGCGGCTTAAGGCCTCCGAGGCTGCCCGGGCGATGTTCGGCGATGCCTTCGTCGAACACTTTGCCGCCACCCGCGAGTGGGAGGAGCGCGAGTTCCGGCGCCATGTGAGCGACTGGGAGCTCGATCGCTACTTTGAAATAATCTGATCACCGCCCGGCTTGCCGGGCACTGCGCTGGAATCCGCCATGGTAAAGACGCTGCAAACCATTTCCCCGATCGATGGCTCGGTATATGTCGAGCGTGCCCTCGCAACCGAAGCCGATATCGAGTCCGCTCTCGAGCGTGCCGAGGCAGCGCGGCTGGCATGGAAACGAACACCGCTGGCCGAACGCATCGCGATCTGTCGCGCTGCGATCGAGGTCTTCGCCGGCGCACAGGCCGACATCGCCAACGAGCTCACCTGGATGATGGGCCGCCCGATCCGCTATGCGCCTGGCGAGGTGCGCGGTTTCGTCGAACGCGCGACGTACATGGCCGACATTGCCGAGTCGGCGCTTGCCGACATCCGCATTGCCGACAAGCCCGGCTTTACCCGTTTCATCCGGCGCGAACCCCTGGGAATCGCATTCGTGATCGCGCCCTGGAACTACCCCTACCTGACGGCCGTGAATGCGGTCGTGCCGGCGATTCTGGCCGGCAACGTCGTGCTGCTCAAGCATTCGGCCCAGACACCGCTGTGTGCCGAACGTATGGTCGATGCCTTTCGCGTTGCGGGGCTACCGGACGGCGTCTTTCAATACCTGCATCTCTCGCATGAGGATACCGGGCGCGTGATCAAGGCGCGCGAGATCAAGCATGTCGCATTCACCGGTTCGGTGGCGGGCGGGGCCATGGTCGAGCGGGCGGCGGCCGGGCGCTTCATCACCAGCGGGCTCGAGCTGGGTGGAAAAGATCCCGCCTATGTGCGTGCCGATGCCGATCTAGGGCATGCCGTGGAGACTGCAATCGATGGTGCTTTCTTCAATTCGGGACAGTCGTGTTGCGGTATCGAACGGATCTATGTTCACGCATCCGTGCATGACGAGTTCGTCGAACGCGCGGTGGCGCTGGTGGGGCAATATCGGCTGGGGCGTTCGGATGATCCCGAAACCACGCTTGGGCCACTGGTGCGCAGCGAGGCTGCCGCCTTCGTGCGTGCCCAGATCGCAGAGGCGCTGGTACAGGGCGCGAACGCCCATATCGACCCGGAAGCCTTCCCGTGCAACGCGCTCGGTACGCCTTACCTGGCCCCGCAAGTTCTGACCAAGGTCGATCACTCGATGCGGGTGATGACCGAAGAATCCTTCGGACCGGTAGTCGGCATTCAAAAGGTTTCGGACGACGAGGAGGCCGTCAGGCTCATGAACGACAGCGACTACGGCCTGACCGCCGCGATCTTCAGTCGCGATGTCGAGGCCGCGACCGTGTTGGGCGAGCGGATCGACACCGGCACGGTGTTTCTGAACCGCTGCGACTATCTCGACCCGGCCCTGGCCTGGACCGGCGTCAAACATTCAGGGCGCGGCTGCACGCTGTCGTCGGTCGGGTTCGAGCACCTTACCCGGCCCAAATCATTCCATCTCAAGACTCAAGCCTGAGGACGATCATGGATCTGTCACGCTATACGATGAACTGGAATTACCCGACGTCGGTACGGGTCGGGGTCGGCCGGATTCGCGAGTTGCCCGCCTGCTGCCGGCAACTCGGCATGCGTTCACCGCTGCTGGTGACCGACCCGGGGCTGGCCGCATTGCCGATGGTCGCGAGCACGATCGAGGCTTGTCGGGCCGATGGACTCGCGGCCGGCCTGTTTTGCAACATCAAGGGCAATCCCACCGGCCGCAATGTCGTGGACGGGGTCGCCGCGTTCAAGGCCGGCACCCATGATGGTGTGATCGCTTTCGGGGGCGGATCGGCGCTCGATGCAGCCAAGGCGGTGGCCTTGATGGTGGGGCAGGACCGCCCGCTATGGGATTTCGAAGATGTGGGCGACAACTGCCTGCGGGTGAAGGTGGAGGGCATGGTGCCGGTGGTCGCGGTGCCGACCACCGCCGGCACCGGATCGGAGGTCGGACGTGCATCGGTGATCACCGACGAGGATGCGCAGGTAAAACGCATCATCTTCCACGCCCGCATGCTGCCCGCGCTGGTGATCCTCGACCCCGAACTCACCACCGGCCTGCCCGCGCGGA
>JAEUNS010000287.1 GCA_016790005.1 Zoogloeaceae bacterium | reverse complement strand
GCCTTCGCCCTGCAGCAGCAAGGGCAGCTTGTCATCAGCAGCAGCCAGCGCATCGGCCAGCAAGCCATGGATGCGCCGCATCGCCCGCAGCGAGGTACACAGCACGAAGGCACGCCCGCGTGCAGCGCGGATCAGTGGCAGGCAGGCGCGCGCGACGGCGTCGATGTAGTCGGAGTGATTGGGGTCTGGCATGCCAGCGGGTGCATACAGCATCGCTTGTTCGGCATAGTCGAAGGGGCTGCCCCAGACCTGGGTCTGCGGCGCCGGCTCAAGCCAAGAAAGCCCCAGCTCGTTGCAGTAGTGGCTGAAGTCGCTTCCGACCGCGAGCGTGGCCGACGTAAAGATCCAGGCGCGCGGCTGCGCTTCAAGCTGACGCTTGAACACGCTCGACACATGTAGCGGCGTGGCATTGAGCGCAATCGACTGCGAGAAGAGCTCGACCCAGCGGATCATGTCTGCGCCTTCCGGCGCCTGCCAGCGCGCCAGCCGGGCGGTAAGCTCTTCGGTGCGGCGCAGGCAGTTCGCGAGGCCCTCGCTGCGTTCCGCCTGGGTCGCGAGGATCTGGTGAAACTGCGCGAGGGCCGCGTCGAGCGCGACGAGCATCGGATTGAAGTTATCGCTCTCGAGCGCCTGCGCATGGCCGAAGCGGGCCGAATCGGCACCGAACACCAGCCGCAGGTCACGGGCGGCCTTTTCGATCAGGCGGGTCGCATCGATCAGCTCACGGCAGTCACGCGCGCCCGCAAGCGTCTCGGAGCGGGTGTCGCGCGCAAGCTCGAGCACCTGGGCCGACGACACGGTCTCACCGAAGAACAGGCTGGCGGTTTCGGGCAACTGGTGTGCTTCGTCGAAAATGACCGCATTGCAGGATGGCAGCAACTCGCCCATGCCCTCGTCACGCAGCATCACATCGGCAAAGAACAGATGGTGATTCACCACCACCAGGTCAGCGTCCATGGCTGCGCGCCGCGCCGCCATGACGAAGCACTCCTTGACGTTGGGGCAGTCCTGACCGAGGCAGTTGTCGCGCGTCGAGGTCGCAAACCCCCAGGCGGGCGAATCTTCGCGGACGCTGTCGCATTCGGCCTTGTCGCCGGTCGCCGTCACCTGGGCAAAGCGGCTGATCGCGCGCAGATCGGCCGCATCCTGGGGCGAGCCGAAGCGACCATCGTGCGCATTGCGTTCGAGGTGGTAGGGGCAGACATAGTTAGCACGCCCTTTGAGCAGGGCGATTGAGACCGGAACCTTCAACGCCGCCCGCACCGTTGGCAGATCACGGTTGAAGAGTTGGTCCTGCAGCGTCTTGGTACCGGTCGATATGATGACCTTGCCGCCTGCCAGCAATGCGGGCACGAGATAGGCAAAGGTCTTGCCGGTACCCGTGCCAGCCTCGGCAACGAGCACCCGGTTGGCCCGCATCGCATCGAAGATGCTCCGGGCCATTTCGAGTTGCTGTGCCCGGGGGCGAAAGGACGGTACCGCCGCTGCGAGCGCGCCCTGCTCGCCGAACGCGGCCTCGAGTTCGCTGGCGTCAGCCAAGTGCGCTCACTCAATCCACCCGGTGGGCTTCGGCCAGATAGTCGCGGGTACGCATTTCCATCAAGCGGCTCACGGTGCGCACAAACTCGTGGGCGTTGTGTCCTTCGGTGTAGAGATCGTAAGCCTCGACCGCAGCGCTCATGATCAGTTTCACCCTGTGGTCGTAGAGCACGTCGATGAGCCAGGTGAAGCGCCGTGCCTCCGAAGCCTGGGTGGCGTCCATCTTCGGCACCGCCGAAAGCAGCACCGTATGATGCTCGCGGGCAATCTCGAGATAGTCGTTCTGCGAGCGGTTGCCCGCACACAAGGTGACGAAATCGAACCAGATCACACCGGGTGCCTGGCCAATCACCGACACCTGACGACCGAGAATCTCGATCGTGCCGGCCGACAATTCGGTTGCAGCAAGCCGACGAAAGTCTTCACGCATCTTGCGCACCGCGGCCTCGTCATCCGGCACCAGGAAGATCTCCATCTTCTCCATGGTGCGCAGGCGATAGTCCGTGCCATGGTCAATCTCGACCACATCGAAGCGACGCTTCATCATCTCGATGGTCGGGATGAAATTGATCCGTTGCAAGCCGTTCGGATACAAGCCTTCGGGCGGATAATTCGAGGTCATCACGAAGATCGTGCCGCGTGCGAACAGCGCGTCGAGCAGACGTCCCAGGATCATCGCATCGGCGATGTCCGAAACATGGAACTCGTCGAAACACAGCAGCCGGGTATCGCGCGAGATCCGGTCGGCGACGCGCTGGAGCGGGTCAGGCTCGTGATTGTTGTTCTTGAGATCGTTCTGCACCTCCTGCATGAACGCATGAAAGTGCACCCGCCGCTTGCGCTGATACGGAACCGCGTCGAAGAAGCAATCCATCAGAAAGCTCTTGCCGCGCCCTACCCCACCCCAGAAATAAACGCTGCGCGGCATGCTCGGTCGGGCGAACAACTTGCGCAGCGTGCCTTTGCGCGCTGCCTTGAAACCGATCAGTTCGCGATACAACTCCTGCAGCCTCTGTGCAGCGGCGCGCTGAGCCGGGTCGGATTTGAAACCTCTCGCCTTGAGCTCGGCCTCGTAGGCTTCGAGCATCCCGTTCTCGGACACATTAAGGACGCGATGGGGCATGTTGGGTGTCGAACCTCTAAAGAAATCGCAGGGCCGGCAAGGCGATCAATCAAGAATCGCCGCCTGTGTGCAAACACACCGGCGGCGATCGGACGTGCAGATCATAAAGTGCCTGCACCCCGAGGCGCAGGCACTTTATCGCTCAGAAGTGCAGCGGACGTTTGTCGACGGCCAGCGCAGCCTCATGCACGACTTCCGAGAGAGTCGGATGCGCATGACAGATACGCGCCAGATCTTCCGCGGCACCACCGAACTCCATCGCCACAACGGCCTCGGAAATCAACTCGGAAGCGTTCGCGCCGATGATGTGCACACCCAGTATACGATCGGTCTGGGCACACGCCAGCATCTTGACGAAACCGGTCGGCTCGCCCATGCCCAGCGCGCGACCGTTTGCCATGAACGGAATCTTGCCGGCCTTGTAGGCGGTGCCTTCGGCCTTGAGTTGCTGCTCGGTCTTGCCGACCCAAGCAATTTCTGGGCTGGTGTAAATCACCCAGGGCACGGTGTCGAAATTGCAATGACCTGACTGGCCCGCCATCAACTCGGCGACCATCACGGCCTCCTCCATGGCCTTATGGGCCAGCATCGGGCCGCGCACCACGTCGCCCACCGCCCACACGCCCGGCAGATTGGTCTGGCAGTGGTCGTTGACCTCGATCATGCCACGCTCGTTGAGCGCGAGACCCACGGCTTTGGCGTTGAGACCATCGGTGTTGGGCACACGCCCGACCGACACGATCAGACGGTCGGCTTCCAGCGACTGTTCGGCACCCGCCTTGTCGGTGTAGGCGATGGTCACGCTCTTCTTGCCGACTTTGACTTCGCCGATCTTGCAACCGAGGTTGATCGACAGGCCCTGCTTGGTGAAGACCTTGAGCGCTTCCTTGGCGACATCGACATCGGCCGCACCGAGGAAGTCCGGCAGTGCTTCCAGCACGGTGACTTCAGCGCCAACACGACGCCACACCGAGCCCATTTCGAGGCCGATCACACCCGCGCCGATCACCGCCAGCTTCTTCGGAACCGCGTCGATATCAAGCGCACCGACGTTGTCGCAGACGAGCTTGTTGTCGACCGGAATACCCGGCAGATGGCGCGCCTTGGAGCCCGTGGCGACGATGACCTGTTTGGCGGTCACGTTATCGTCACCCACCTTGACCTGCCAGCCGCCATCGACCTTGGCGACGAAGCTGCCATGACCGTTCAGGAGGGTGACCTTGTTCTTCTTGAACAGGCCCTTGATGCCGCCGGTGAGTTGGTCGACGATGCCGCTCTTGCGCGCGACCATCTTGGTCACATCGATCTTGGGTTTGCCCACGATGATGCCCTGGGACTCGAACGCGTGCCCGGCTTCCTCGAACATGTGCGAGGTGTGAAGCAGCGCCTTCGACGGAATGCAACCCACGTTGAGGCATGTACCGCCGAGGCGCGGCTCGCCCTTGGGGTCGGCATACGGATTGGATTCGCAGCAGGCGGTCTTGAAGCCGAGCTGAGCTGCGCGAATCGCGGCGATGTATCCACCAGGACCACCACCGATTACGAGCACATCAAATTCTTTTGACATTATTGGATTCCCTGCGAGGATGAAGGCAGCGGCATGGCCGCACCACTGCTGGTGCAGCCATGCCGCTGGTTGTCAGACGTCGAGGATCAGGCGAGCCGGATCTTCGAGTGCTTCCTTCATCGTCACCAGCCCAAGAACGGCCTCGCGACCGTCGATGATGCGGTGATCGTAGGACATTGCCAGATAGTTGATCGGACGCACGACGACCTGACCATTCTCGACCACGGCCCTATCCTTGGTGGCATGAATGCCGAGAATCGCCGACTGCGGCGGGTTGATGATCGGGGTCGACAGCATCGAACCGAACACACCGCCGTTCGAAATCGAGAAAGTACCGCCGGTCAACTCTTCGATCGAAAGCTTGCCGTCCTTGGCCTTGTTGCCGAACTCGGCAATCTTCTTCTCGATGTCAGCGATCGACATCTGGTCCGCGTCACGCAGGATGGGCACGACCAAACCACGCGGCGAACCGACCGCGATGCCGACGTCGATGTAGCCATGGTAGACGATGTCGTTGCCATCCACTGAAGCGTTCAGGATCGGGAAGCGCTTCAGCGCCGTCACGGCAGCCTTGACGAAGAAGCCCATGAAGCCGAGTCGCACGCCATGGGCCTTCTCGAACTTGTCGCCGTACTGCTTGCGCAGCGCCATCACCGGAGCCATGTTGACTTCGTTGAAGGTGGTGAGGATGGCGTTTTCGTTCTTCGACTGCAGCAGCCGCTCGGCAATACGGGCACGCAGGCGGGTCATCGGCACACGCTCTTCCGGGCGATCGCCACTCAGCACGACAGCCGGCGCAGCCGCAGCACGCGGCGTCGCAGCAACCGCATCTTCCTTGGTGACGCGACCGCCGCGTCCGGAGCCGCTCACGTCGGCCGCGGCCATACCCTTCTCATCAAGAATCTTGCGTGCGGCGGGGCTGGCGGTACCCGCTACGGCCGCTGCAGCCTTCGCCGGCGGCGGTGTGATCTCGGGCACCGGCTCGACCTTGCCGGCTACCGCCTTGGCCTCGGTGTCGATCTGCGCAATCAGCTCACCGGAGGTCACCGTATCACCGCTGACCTTGATGATCTTGACCAACACACCGGCAGCAGGCGCCGGGGTCTCGAGCACAACCTTGTCGGTTTCGATGTCGATGAGATTCTCGTCACGCGAAACCGAATCGCCTTCCTGCTTGTGCCAGGTGGCCAGCGTCGCTTCGGAAACGGACTCGGACAACTGCGGTACTTTGACTTCTATAAGCATGTAATTTTCTCCCCTGATTATCGGTTATACCTAGCGACTCAGTCCTCGATCGGACCGAATGCGTTCTCGATGATTTCTTTTTGCTGTGCATTGTGCTTGGCGTAGTAACCCACGGCCGGCGACGCTGCGGCGGGCCGGCTGACCAGCAGCAGCTTGCGCTTCGAGCCCAGCACATTGACGAGGTGCTGACGCGACGCAAGCCAATACCATGCGCCCTGGTTGCGCGGTTCCTCCTGCACCCAGACCACTTCCTTTGCATTCGGGAACTGATCG